>NZ_JBHSOW010000093.1:0-29541 GCF_042656405.1 Paenibacillus solisilvae
CACCTCTCCTCGTTAACGTAATTATCTATCTACACTTAACAGGTGTCCACTTTTTATTCTAGCTCCAGATATACAGTATAGCCCTTCCCAAGCCAGAGGTTGTGAGACCAATAAATCGATCAGATAGCTGTATGAGTATGTAAATGATGTCTCACGGCTAAAGTATGGCATTGCCCATCAGATTTGCTTGCTCGGGTGCGCCATTGTTCATCAGATTGCTTGTTCGCTCGGGGTGCGCCATTGTTCATCAGGTTGCTTGTTTGCTCGGGGTGCGCCATTGTTCATCAGATTGCTTGTTCGCTCGGGTGCGCCATTGTTCATCAGATTGCTTGTTCGCTCGGGTGAGTCTTTGTCCATTAGTTTGCTTGTTCGCTCGGGGTGCGCCATTGTTCATCAGATTTACTTGCTCGCTCGAGTGTGCCCATTGTTCATCAGATTGCTTGTTCGCTCGGGTGCGCCATTGTTCATCAGATTGCTTGTTCACTTGGGTGCGCCATTGTTCATCAGATTTACTTGTTCGCTCGGAGTGCGCCATTGTTCATCAGATTTACTTGTTCGCTCGAGTGCGCCCATTGTTCATCAGATTGCTTGTTCGCTTGGGTGCGCCATGCCTATCAGATTGCTTGTTCGCTCGGGTCGCTCGGGGTGCGCCATTGTTCATCAATTTTGCTTGTTCGCCCTGGTGCGCCATGTCCATCTCAATTATACCTATCCACTTTTCTGTGCGCTTCTGCTCGGTTGGCCATCTCTAATTTGTCTTGAGATGCTTCCTTCCATTCGGTTGGCCATCTCTAATTTGTCTTGAGAGGCTTCCTTCCAAGCTGTTTACTTATACAAAAAAACCTCTAACTCCACCTATTTCATGCGGTGTGTTAGAGGTACTTTTGTGATTAGAGACTTAATCTTCTTCTCCGCTTAGCGCGAACGGCGCCCGCCAGAGCTCGGTTTGCCGCTGCCGCCGCTCGAGCGGCCGCCTCTTGCGCCGCCGTTCGAGGAAGATCTGCCGCCCCCGCCGCCTGAGGAGCCGAAGCCCGGCCGACCGCCGCGCGAATCGGAGCGCTGTGATGTACGATGCTTCGACCCGCCCGAATTCGGGAATTGCGGAGCGCCTGTTCGCTCACGCGAGCCTGTGCGCGGGGCGCTTGACCCGAAGCGTTCAGCTGATTCGCCGCGGGATACATATCCACCGCGCTCGCCGGATTCCGGGCGCTGCGGTGCACCGAAGCCGCGGGCTTCCCCGCGCGGTGTGCCGGCCGATCGCCCGCGGTCGCCTGTATCCATTCGCTGCGCTGAAGCGCCGCGCCCGCGCGATTCTCCTTCGCTGCGGCCTGCTGATCGTCCGCGCCCGCCGGAGGTCGGGCGCTGCGAGGATCCGCCGCGTCCGCGGGCATCACCGCCGCCGCGTCCACCGCGTGCGCCGGAATCCCCCCGGCGTGCAGCGCCCCCGCGCTCTCCTTGCGCGAATGGTTCGCTAGCCTCTGCGCGATCGTTAGCATCTACGCGCATTGCCCAGCCCATGCCTGCTGATCCGCGTGAGCTGTCGCTGCGCGTAAAGCCCGAAGCCCCGCCGCGTGATTCGCCGCCACGGGCCGATGAGGCTGAGCGTGTGCCGGAGCCCGAACGCGGGTATTCCGGCTTGCTTCCGCCTCTGCCCCGTCCTTGCTGGTTGGAGCGGCCGCCCTTGTTTTCCCAAGCGCCCTGTTTACCGGAAGATGCGCCTCTGCGGCTGGCAGGCTTACGGCTTCCCGATCCCTGACGATCCGGGGTGGCATCCTGCGGGATAAACTCGCCTGTTGGAAGCACCAGCCCTCTTGACTTTTCGCGGGGAATCGTTTGATTAATCCCTTTCTCAATCGCGGCAAGCTCCAGACGGTCATGCGGGGATACAAGCGTAATCGCAAGCCCCTGCTCGCCCGCCCGGCCCGTACGTCCAATCCGGTGGATATAACCTTCGGCATTCTCTGGAATGTCGTAGTTAAACACATGCGTAACCCCTTCAACATCAAGGCCGCGCGCCGCAACGTCCGTGGCTACGAGCAGGTGAATCTTCGCATCGCGGAATCGTTTCATAACCTGCTCCCGCTTGGCTTGCGACAAATCGCCATGCAGCTCATCGCTGTTGAGGCCGAGATTCTGCAGGGCTTCATTGAGTGCACTCGCCCGCTTCTTCGTGCGGCAGAAGATGACGCCCAAATACGGAGCATGCTCTTCGATCAAACGCTGCAGCGTTTCCTGTTTATTGCGGTCCGTTACCTCGACAGCAAGCTGGCGGATACCTTTAACCGTAACCTGCGGTGCGCGCACTGTTATATCCTTCGGCTCCAGCATGAAACGAGCCGCAAGCGAACGAACGCCAGCCGGCATCGTTGCAGAGAACAGCATCGTTTGTTTGCGGTACTGCATGTTGCTTAGAATTTCCTCTACTTCCGATAAGAAACCCATATGCAGCATTTGATCGGCTTCATCCAGCACGAGCATTTTCACTGATCCGAGCGCGATGGTGCCGCGGCGAATATGATCCAGCAGTCTGCCCGGAGTCGCCACAACGATGTGTACAGCCCGCTTCAATTTACGCATCTGTGACTCGACATCTTGTCCGCCATAGACAGCGAGCACGTTGAATTCATCCCTCGAAGCAAGCCAGCGCTTCAGCTCCGTCGTTATTTGCAGGGCAAGCTCACGTGTAGGCGTCAAAATCAGCCCCTGCAGCTCATCCCGATCCGCTCTAATCCGCTCCAGCATCGGAAGCAAGAAAGCGAGTGTTTTTCCCGTTCCTGTCTGTGCCTGACAGATTACATCGTTGCCTTGCAAAATAACCGGAATCGCGCCCTCCTGAATCGGCGTTGCTTCCTGTATGCCACCGCTGCGTAATGCCGCAGACCGCTCTGCTGCTATCCCTAATTGTTCAAAACCTGCCAATACGTCCACCTCTTTTATATATAAAAACCTTATAAAACCTTCCCGTTCCCAAAGACCGGCATTCCTATCGTACCACATTACACACTTCCCCATGTACCGAAACTTCCCGCAAAAGGGTTAAAAACCGAACATAACTTCAAATGGGCTTCATTTTGACCTCTTATAATGTAAGAAACAGCATTTCACTCTAAGCTTAAGGTGTGATTCTATGCGAGTAACCAAATGGTTGAAATGGAAAATCGGCGGTATCCTCACCCTCAGTATTGCCCTAATTTTTCAAATTGTAAAAACAAACCCGCAATTTGTGCTTCATACAGCAGATGCCGCTTCAAGCAAAAACAAGCTGAGTGATCTCATCGAACCAACCGATGATCCGGTTATTGAAGAGTGGAACTACAGTCAAGATTCTACCTCCGCGCAGCAAGGCCCGCGCTTTGGCAGAGGCAGGGACCGGGGCAGCCGCGGTCAAGAAGGCAGCTCAGGCCGTTCGAATCTGAGCTTGCATGCTGATGAAGGCGGGTCCGATACCCGGACTGGGCAATCGTAAAAAATATGAGCCTAAGGAGGCACACTCCCATAGAACAGTCAAGCGCAGATGCAGCCCTCCCCTCACGGTTCACTTTTTCTTTTGGCGCCATGAATACGACGGTTTCCTGTACGCTGCTTTGTACGAACGAGGAGCATGCTGCTGGGCTTGAGAAGCTGACCCGGCAGTGGTTCAGCCATATGGAGCGCCGGTTCAGCCGGTTCCTTCCGGATAGCGAGCTTACACACCTCAACCTGATGACGGGTGAGCTCTGCATGGTATCCGCCACGATGCTGGAGGTGCTCACTTTGGCAGATGCTTTCCGCCGGTTGACGGATGGCGTTTTCAATCCTTTTATACTTCATACCCTGCTGGAATACGGTTATAACGAGTCGTTCGAGCATATCCGAAGCCGGACCAGCGAGGTTATTGAACAGCCGGATGCCCACATAGGCGCCGATTCAAGCGTTATACCTCATGCTGCGAATAAATCCGCTGCGCTCCGGGCCGGCGTAGACTCCATCCACCCTCAGCTTGGGGATCAAGCCATCATCATCGATGCAGCAATGCAGTCTGTTCGGCTGCCTCCCGGTTCAAGCATCGATTTGGGCGGAATCGTTAAGGGCTGGGCTGTACGGCGTCTTGCTGCCTTATTGCGCAGCAGGCACGGCGTGAAGCAGGGCTTCATCAATGCAGGCGGCGATCTTGCTTTGTGGGGCGCACAGGCTGAACCTTGGAAAATCGCCGTCGACTATCCTTGGCCAAGCAGCGAGGCAGCCGGCCATCTTATTCTGCAGGAGGGCGCTGTCGCTACATCGGGCACGCTGGGCCGCAGATGGCAGTCCTATCAGGGGACGGCGCATCATCTTATCAACCCCTTCACGAAACGCCCCAGCAGCAGCGATGTCCTGCAGTGTACAGTAACTGGGGACGATACGGCAGCCTGTGATATATGGGCGAAGACGATCTGCATCCTGGGGAGCGCGGAGGGGCTGGCTCTAATGCAGCGGAAAACCGCGGACTGCGGAGCCTTGTTAATCTTAAAGGACGGAACTACCCTGCTTTACAATCATCCGCACTCATGCCGCGAACGCCGCGAACAATGGCGGCATACATCTAGCGACCGAATGTACGTACCTGATAAAAACTGGAGGTGACCCGTGTCATGGTGGATTTTATTCTAAGCTTACCCACTTGGATGATGATCCGGGTATTGGGAATTGCGTCTTTTCTGCTGCTTACCGCTGGAATCAGCCTTGGAATCTCTTACAGCTTCCCGTTCCAGAAACGGAATACGAAGAAAAACGTTTACCGCATCCATTCCTTTGCCACAATTTCCGGTACAGCGCTTGGGCTGCTGCATGGTGCGATTACGATTATCGATACGTATGCCCCATACTCCTGGAGCGGTCTTTTCGTTCCGTTCTCCGCCCAAGTCTCGCCCGCTTTAAGCGGCTTCGGCACCTTGAGCAGCTATGGCCTGCTTGTCGTTATTCTGACGACCGACCTGCGCAATAAGCTGAAGCGCCGGGTATGGCTCATGCTGCATATGCTTTCCTACCCCATCTATATCATGGCGCTTATTCACAGCTTCTTTCTTGGAACAGACAGCAGCCTTCCTCTGATCCGTCTCATGTATCTGTGCTCGATGCTGCTCATTCTCGGTTTAACGGCTGCCCGTTTCAGGGTTAGCGCTGAGAATAAACGGACAACCGCCGCACCGGCTGCTAAACAGCATCGATTATATGTGGTTCCGTCCGCACAGGAGCTGCGGGAGAATAACAGAGATGCCTGAGTCTACCTCAGCATCTCTGTTTGGCTTACACAGCCATCGCTCCATCAAGCGAACCGCTTTTTTATGGAAAAGGGCTGCTCCCAAAAGGTCCATAAAGACCTTCCTGGAACAGCCCATTACGTGAATTTCATCGAAGATGTATGCAGATCATCCCTACCGTTTACGCGCTTCCGTAAGCTGGAATTGGCCGACCAGCTGCTGCAGGAACGCCGTTATCGCCTCAACGTGGCTTGAGGTGTGGCGAACGTTCATGAAATCGGACAGCAGCTCTTGTACATTGCCTTCGACTTCCGTTGATATCGTACGGTTCTGTATGCTGACCTTCGCGATTTTCTCCATAATGACGACGACCACATCGATGATTTGCGATTTGAGTGAGTCATCCTCGTTCGCGCTGCTCAGGATCTCAGAGGCTGCTGCGACCAGCTCCGTTCCTTCGCTGACAACCCGCGTTCCCTCAGCCATCGTCACTGTGGCAGCCTGCGCATTTTGATAAATATGATGTACGATCTCATGCACTTCTTCCGTGGATTGCCGGGTTAAATCCGCCAGCTTCTTAATTTCAGCCGCAACGACGGCAAACCCTCTTCCCTGTTCGCCTACACGCGCCGCTTCAATGGAGGCATTGAGCGCAAGCAAATGGGTCTGCGCCGAAATCTCTTCAATGACATTCAATACGCCCCGAATCTCTTTGGTCGTGACCATGAACGCTTCGATGGATCGGTTCGTCTCCGAGACCCGGCTCGAGATCTGCCCCATTTTATCCCCGATCCGCACAAGCTCGCCCTGCGCTACGCCAATCTGCTCAGATGCTTTATTCTCCAGCTGCCGCAGCGTTTCCCGCATCTCCCCCGCAGCATCCTTGGCGATGTCAATATCCTTCAGCTGGCTGCGGATGCTGAGAATCATATCGCCAATTTTGCCGCTCACACGCTCTGTCGCGCTTGCTGTGACTACCGTGGAATCACTAAGTACACGCTGATTCGTCAATACGTCAATGGAGGCGAGCTTGACCTGAAGCATAATGCCTTCAAGCGAATCAATCATATTGTTAATCCATTTTGCCAGATCCCGGGTCTCATTGTGATCGAACAAGGTGGTATCCAGACGCTGGGTCAGATCCCCCTTGCCTTCCGCATTAATGCGGATAAACTGATTCAGCTTTCTCATTTGGCTGACCGTACTGCGGTTTCCATAGCGGTCCAAAGACCATACCATCGCCAAGCCAAGCAGCAGATTGCATGCTCCGACCAGCAGAGCGCCGGCAGCCGGCATCGCGTTTGTCATGAGATAATAAACCAATATGGTCCCAATCGCACCCAAAGCTGCCAGCCAGCCCAAGGAATGACGGAATTGCGTCCATCTTATGCTGCGGATCCGGTATACTTCCTCCAAGTCGCCCTCGCACATCATTCCCCATACATCGGGACAATGGGGCAGCTGGAAGGTCACACCTTTGCCGATGACAGATATGTGCCGATAATCGGAGTAACCGGGAAAAGCGGCGAACAGGTTGCTGCCGTTCTTGATCGTGCTGGCAACGCCGGGGTGGAGCTGCCTTGTTGCCGGGTCAGTGAATACAAGCTCGAGCTCGGTATGCTCCTTCACCGAAACCATGCCCCAATCGGTAGTCACGCCATCCTTCAGGTTCTCCCCATGCGTAAAGGTTCGGTCCTCGAACCGGCTTCGTGACAGCGCGGTACCTGGAGCAATATGCGTATTGAGCTCCGGCTTCGCCATGAATAAATAGTTATCCCCGGAATCGGGATACACATGCCCGGATTCCCGCTGTATTAAATCTCCGATCACATCGTTTGGAACACGCCCGCATAGAGCGCCCTTCCATTGTCCCCCCATGGTTATCGGCGTAATGAAAAGCAGGGTCATTTTGTCATGAAAAGATGAGGAGCTCGGCCCGATTATCTGCGTCCATGGATCGGCATAGGGACCATATAAGCATTTGCGCCCTTCGGGCACAGCTTGGCAGTAGGTCAGGCCAGGCGCCAATATACGATCCGTCCCATACCCGTGCCCGAGGTGGCGCTGATCCGTCGAGAAGAGGACTTGGCCATCCGCATCAAGCAGGAATATTTCAGAGAAATCAGAAGCGCGTGTCTGAGTACTTGCGAATAAGCGCTCCCAAACGGCTTGAGCCTCCGAGCTGAAGAGAGACCCGCCTTGCTCCTGGACGGACATTTGACTCAGAAGGCGGTCCAAATGGTCCCAATACTCCGCTGTCCATGCCTTAAGGATGTTCATTCGCGTATCAGCAATGCCCTCAAAGATATCCTCTACATCTTCCTTCATCTCTGCATTGAGCTTGTACGACCACCAAAGCGGAAGACCTTTACGCAAGCCTAGCCAATCGAACATCCGCATCCCCAACCCTCTTGTTATGTATATGGAAGATATTATAACATAACGACTAATAATTTGTGTGAATTTGTCGAAATATTGATAATATTGCCGATTAGAGGTGAGAGATGCAGTTGAGGATTCTTAAAACTCCTCAATATATCATTGTGTTCTCCTATATCTGTTTTTTTTGCATTCTGAGAGCCTCTGCCATTCCAAGAATCGCAACAAACTAAACGGAAGAGGGCCGCCCAAAGTCATCGTTGCGACTTTTGAGACAGCCCTCCACCTCTTCCCTTTATACGCAGCGTGATTCAGCAAGCTGTACGCAGCAAGGAAGTTTGTGTATGCCCGGAATTATCGTCACCGGCTGCATGCTTAGTGAACGCCCATGTGAGAAGTCTGATAAAAGAAATTCGGTTTCCGCTCTGTATTGTCGTAATGCGTATGAAAGATCGCGGTCGCTGCGGGAGAAACCGGCGGAATGAGCCAGCTCCATTCACCCGTGGCCGTCCGCCCCTTCTCTGCTTCCTTGTCCACGAACCGGCGGAATTGTTTGCTTGCTGTATGATGATCGACAATCGTGACGCCGCAGGTTTTAAAGGCATGCAGCACAGCAACATTCAGCTCGACCAGCGCCCGGTCGCGCCATAAGGCGGATTCCCGGCTCGTATCCAGTCCCATAACCGACGCTACCTTTGGCAGCATATTATACCGGAAATCATCAGCCAGATTACGAGCGCCGATCTCAGTTCCCATATACCAGCCGTTGAAAGGAGCCGCCGTGTAATGGATCCCTCCGATTTCAAGCCGCATATTCGAGACAATCGGGACGGCATACCACTGGAGCTCCAGTGATTCGAACGCTTTGAAGTCAGGATGCGTAATAGGAACCTCCATTACGATAGACTTCGGAATCTCGAACCAGCGCGGAGCTCTCTTACCAACCTGCACCACCAGAGGCAGCACATCGAAAGCTCCTCCCGCACCCTGCCAGCCGAGCTCCCGGCATGCATGGGTTAGCTTGACGGAAACGGGGTCCCCGATTATACCTTCCGCTGTCTCATAGCCGGCGTAACGGATCAGCTGTTCGTTCCAGATTCGTATAGGCCCCTCATCCGCTTGATCAGCAGCAGCGAATATCGTTATGGTCGGCAAAATTTTGCCGCCGTTGGTTGCATGCTCAATATGATTGAACAGCGCTTCTGCAACATCTTCCTCAGAGGCCAGCTCACGGGCATCCGTGACAAGCAGCGACTCCCAGAATAAGCGGCCGATGCATCGGTTGCTGTTGCGCCAGGCTAACTTCGCCCCATAGATTAACTCTTCTGAAGTATGTTTGTACGTTCCCGTTAGAGCGATTTCCGCTTGAATACTCTTTAGCCGATGATTGATTTCCGTTTGTGTCTTGCCAAGCTCCATATAGCTTTCCTTGATAAAGGAAGCCGCTTCTTCGATTAAAATCCGATGTTCAACCAGGCTGTTATTCCGCATCTATGTCATCCCAATCCTTATTCTTTACTTCACTTAGTATAATCAAATTGAAGGCGAGAAGCACGTTTGCAGTCATTCTCCAATACCCGGTTAAATGAAAGAAGAGAATCCTCCCCGCTTTGGAGAAGACTCTCTTATTACTTTCAGTGCTGCGTAAGCGCATTGCGCACTGCTAATATATATTTGGATTGATCCAGCGGATTAACCCCTCTGCGCTGCCGTTCAACATGAACATCAGGCGGACATTCCCGGTAGCCGGAGAAAAAGGTCGACAAGGTTCCGCGCCCCTTCGTCATGGAACCGAGCCTGGCGGGAAAATCCAATGTTGTCGCGACAGGCAGCAGCCCTTCAATATCCATCCGCTCCTGGCGAACAACAGGCGCATCGAATTCCCCGCGCATGACGACCAGCTCATTCATCAGCTTCCCGCCATACTCTTCCGGGATCGACAAACGGAAGCGGAGCATTGGCTCCAGCAGCTTCGTTCCAATACTCGCTAGGCCATTCATTATGCCCATCGGCGTAGCAACGACGAAGTCCAGCGGATGCGTATGCCAGACATGATGCTCGCCTTCAACCAGCGTAACGCTCAGATCGGTCACTTCCCAGCCGCGAAGTCCCTGCTGCAGCGCTTCCGGAACACGCCTTGCGACCTCGTTCTGATAGCTCTCCAGCAATTGCTCGCCGCGCACAAGCGATTTGTAGGTCAGGCCGCTGCCGCGCTCGCCGGGCTCAATGAGAAACCGGAGAATCGCCCAGCATGGCTTGGGCATCGTATAGGCAATGAAGCCTTCACCGGCCGAAACCGGTGTTTCCTTATAGATTACGGACGGTGCGCCGAAGGTCACATCAAGCTGGAATCTGCTCTTAAGAATGGAGGCCAGCACCTCCATCTGAATCGGTCCCATTACCTTAAGATGCAGCTCACGCTCGTCCTGCAGCCACTGCAAATCAAGCAGCGGATCCTCATCCGCCAGCTCCTGGAACGCCGCAACGACAGCCGGATACTCGGCGGCATTGCGCCACTGTACCTGAACGGTCAGCAGCGGGACAGCAAGCCGCTTCTCTCCCGGCACACCCTCCGGCGATCCGACGATATCGCCGATACGCGCACGGCTCCAGCCGCACACCGCTGCGATATCGCCTGCCCTCAGCACACCGACATCCTCGGTCTTCTGCCCGTGGACTCTGCGAATCTGAGTCACCTTA
The DNA here is from genome assembly GCF_042656405.1 of Paenibacillus solisilvae. Lineage (NCBI taxonomy): Bacteria > Bacillati > Bacillota > Bacilli > Caryophanales > Paenibacillaceae > Paenibacillus > Paenibacillus solisilvae. Next base: position 10,299 of record NZ_JBHSOW010000093.1, read on the forward strand.
TCCTGCATATCCCGCGTGACATTGAGAACCAGATCCCGATTATGAATGACACCCTCGTACAGCCTGACATAAGCGATCTTGCCCATAACCGGGTCGCGTTCCATTTTAAAAATCACGCCTGCTACCGGCGCCGACTCCGAGCCCGTGGGCGAAGGCAAATAACGGATCACCGCATCCATGAGCGGCTGCACGCCGATACCGCGGCCGGAAGCGCCGAATAGGACCGGAAACAGCTCCGATTGGTGGACGCTTCTAAGGAGCGATTCTGCCAATTCCTCCTCCTGCAGCACCTCTTCTTCTATATATTTGTTCATGAGCGTTTCATTCTGCTCGGCTATCCACTCAACCATCATTTGACGGAATGATCTGGCAAGCGGAGGCTGCTGAAAGCCCGCAGCGCCAGATCCAGAGCCAGCATCAGCTTGACCCAGCAGCTCCATAGAACCGGTGTACCCGCTTTCAGCGCCATCAGGCGCTTGGACCGGCAGTGCATGCGGAGACAGGAACCGTTGAATTTGATTGAGGACCTCTTCAGCGTCGGCCCCGATCCGGTCCATTTTATTCACATAGATCAGCGTTGGAATCGACAGCTCACGGAGCGCCTGCCAGATCACCTCGGTTTGCGCCTGGACGCCCTCTACGGCCGAAATAATCAGCACCGCGCCGTCCATTACGCGAAGCGACCGCTCGACTTCAGATAAGAAATCGACATGTCCGGGCGTATCAACCAAATTAATCGCCGTATCCTTCCATACAAACCGCGTCACGGCCGCTCTGACCGAGATCCCGCGCTCCCGTTCCACCTCAAGCGAATCGGTCTGGGTCGTGCCTGTATCGACGCTGCCGAGTGAACGGATATGCCCGCTTAGATAGAGCATCTGCTCTGTTGTTGTCGTCTTACCCGCATCGACGTGAGCAAATATGCCGACGTTGCGCAGGTTGTTACAATGCCCGCTCATAGGTGCAGAACCCCTTCTCTACAGCTCACATTAGCTTTTATCTTCATAAGTAACCAGTTCAGCATTTAATTTACCCTCTTCAATGCGCAGGATGCCGAATGAATACAGCGGCTGCCTCCGTTTATCGGTCGCGGATCCGGGATTAAACATCATAATTCCATTGCGCTCCTTCAGCAGCGGGATATGGGAATGGCCGAAAATAATCGCATCCACCCGATCCTTCGCAAACTCGGCAAAGGCGTTATTCTCCGTGCTTTCCCGGCTGTTCGATCCATGTCCATGCACAAGTCCGATTCTGATATCCCCGTACTGCAGCACCTTACGCAAACCAAATTTGGCTATAATCGCCCTGCCGTCATTATTACCGGCAACGCCGTCCGTAGGCGCATACGCCTCCAGCAGCTCCAATACCGACAAATCCACCCAATCCCCGGCGTGAAGAATACCGTCCGCATCCTTCAGCTCTTGAATAAGCCGCCGCGGAAGCTTCTTGGCCATACGGGGCATATGGGTATCGGATACGATAACGAGCTTCATCCGAATCAACTCCTCTTACCGAGCTTTTCGATCATACTCTCATTATCAGCCTAAAGCCGCTATGATTTCAATGCTATTCAACCGTTAAAAAGAATTTCATCCTCCCTCTGTTATTCACAGTCACTTCCATGTTAGATTATATTACATAGACTCTTGCCGGATAAGTTATAGAGGATAAGGAGAGAATGCCATGTTTAACATTCGACGTTATTCTTCTGCCGATCACGAAGAGGTATGGAAAATTCATCTGCTCGTCATCGCCGCTGCAGGTGTTGAGCCCACTCATCAGCATTATCACGATATCTTTCATATTCATGAGCATTACTTGGAGAGCGGCGGAGATTTCTTCGTCGGGACAGGGCACAATGGAGTTGTTGTTGCGATGGGCGGCTTAAAGAAGCTGGATGAGGAAACAGCCGAGATCAAGCGCCTCCGGGTACATCCCAATTATCAACAGCGCGGTTACGGCCAGATGATGCTTGACCGGCTGGAACAGCGGGCACGGGAGCTTGGCTTCAATCACATTTATTTGGATGCCCTGACCAATCAGCTGGAAGCAAAGAAAATGTTCGAGAATAACGGCTATAAGCATAAAGGGGCTTCCGTTATCGACGGCTTCTGGATTAACGTATACGAGAAATCACTCGACACCCCGAAATAACGACTGCCGGGCAAACATTTTTCGAAAATATATTAAAAAACACAGTCAGCGCTCAAACCTCTTCTCCGTTTCGTTCGTTACCTCCTAATGATACCTATTATCTATTATTTGGAGGGAGATTGTGGAATGATGAGAAGAAGGTTTGGGCTATTCTTATTAATTGTCAGTCTATGCGCTTGGTTAATTCCTGCTGTAAGCGTATCCGCGGAGGAAGGAGCACCGGCCGTAACGACAGACGCACAAACGGCCGCTAAGCTTGGCCTGCTGCTTGGCGACGGAGACGGTGTTACCGATTCCTACCTCGGCAAGCAATCATCCCGCATACAAGCGGTTATTATCTCTTTGCGGCTTCAAGGAAAATTAGAGGAAGCGAAGAACTTCACCGGAGCAGCCGGCTTCTCCGATGCTTCTGTTGTAAGCTCAAGCAATCAGGCCATCCTCGGCTATTTGAAGAGCCATCCTGAGCTTGGCTGGAATGGGACGGGTGACGGGAAATTTAATCCGCTGGCCGCCATCGATTCGCAGCAGCTCTACAAGGTGCTGCTTGAGGTGTTAGGCTACAAATCCGGCACCGACTTTACTTACGCCAAGACGGAAGAATTCGCAGCAGGAAAAGGCCTGAGCCAAATCGCTGGTACGGCTCCCATTACGAATGCACATATCGCAACAGCACTCGTTGAAGCGCTGTCCGCGATGACGATGCAAGGCCACTCTTTATTTGAAATGCTCCAAGGTGAAGGGGTTATCGACGCAGCAGCAGCGCTTCCTGCCGGCGAGCGGATTAAGCTGAGCAGTACCGATAAGCTTGGCACCTACTTCACGGACTCCAAAGGGCGCACCCTCTATTACTTCACTAAGGATGCCGCTGACCTGACCAGCTGCCAAGGCGACTGCCTGAAAGCTTGGCCGATCTTCTATGCGGATGACCTGCAAATCCCATCTTCGCTGAATGCAGCGGATTTTGGCGTATTGAAACGCTCCGACGGCACAGAGCAAACCACTTACAAAGGCTGGCCGCTCTACTACTTCGTCAAGGATCAAGCTGCAGGCGACGTTCTCGGCGAAGCTGTCGGCGGTGTCTGGTTCGTTGCGAAATCCGATTACGCCGCCATGATCGGCACTTCCCCGAAACTCGGCAACTATCTGACCGATGAGTACGGACGCACGCTGTACTATTTTGACAAAGACACACCGCAGACGAGCGTTTGCGAGGGCACCTGCCTTGTGAACTGGCCTGCTTACCTGGCTGCCGGCGACTATGTCCCAACAGGCGTTTCCAAGGCGGATATCGGAACGATCACAAGATCGGGCGGAAGCAAACAAACGACCTACAAGGGCTTCCCGCTGTATTACTTTATTAAAGACAAGGCGCATGGGGATGTACTTGGCCAAGATGTGGGCAACGTCTGGTTCGTCGTTAACCCTGGTACGTTCACCGGCACAACTGCACCAATTCCGAAAACCTATCATGTCGATATCAAAGAATATTCCTTCGGCACCGGTCCGCTTACGGTAGAGGCCGGCTCCAAAGTCGTCTTCACGAACTTTGATGACATGAAGCATAATGCGGTCGCAGTGGATGGAAGCTTCAGCACGCCTCTGCTGAGCAAAGGCGATTCCTTCACGATCACGCTGAACAAAGCCGGCACCTACGACTATTTCTGCGAGCCGCATAAGAAATTCATGACCGGTCAGATTATTGTGAAGTAAGCGGAGGGAAGCCATGAAGAGAAGAACCACCACACCCTGCTTAGCTGTCCTTTGCACCCTTCTCGTACTGCTTCTGGCCGCCTGCGGTTCGTCGAACACGAATACGCAGGCAGCGCAGGCGCATGAGAACCATTCGAACATGAACATGGCGGCTGAGGCGGATACGCCGAGTGATGAGCCAGCTCCGGCTGACGATGCGGGCAGCAAGAACCCGGACGCGGATGATCCTGCGGCGGCGGATCCCGCGGATAACACACCCAAGAACGATGACGCAGCCAAGCCTTCAACGGAGCAATCAAGCAGCAGCACGAAGGAAGACCCAGCTCCAGGCGGCAGTTCAGGCAGCAAGGCTGAGGACAAAGATTCATCCAATCCGCCAGCCGCTAAAGCCGATGATGATGCCGGGACGGCAGTCAAGCAGGCGGATAAATCCGGCGGCGACTCCTCAAAGAGCAATAACAGCAGCGAACCGCCGAAGGACTCGTCCAAGAACGACTCCGGCTCCGGGACGAAGCCGGCGGGCGGCTCCTCATCCGGGAAGACAGCTTCTGCCGGTTCCAAGGATGACACCAAACCGGACCCGAAGCCTGCTGCTCCGAAGCCGGATACCAAGCCGGCCGCCGGCGCTTCCAAATCTGAAAGCAAACCAGCCACCTATGTCGTGGAGATTGTTGATTTTGCCTTCTCTCCTGCGAAGCTTGAGATCAAGGCAGGCGACATCGTCAAATTCATCAACCGGGATAAAGTGAAGCATTCCGCGACTTCCGACGATTCCATCTTCGATACGGACCTGCTCGGCCTCGATGAGGCGAAGTCGGTTACGTTTGCCGATGCAGGAACCTTTACTTATTATTGCTCGCCTCACCCGGCGATGCAGGGGACCATCGTCGTAAGCGCTAACTAGCAGCCTTTACAAACGCATTTATCCCGCTTGGGTAGCCGCATTGCGGTTACCCTTTTACCTTATTAGCCAGTCTATCTGTCTGTCAGCCATTCTGGTACACTAAAACTAATTTATGCCTATTCTGGAGGCTAGTCGGTATGCAGAATCTGTCTGATTATGAACTGATGCTGCTCATTAAAGGCAAACAACATACGGCGGTATCCGTCCTCTATGACCGCTATGCGGGTCTCATCTATTCCTTTGCCTGGAAAGCGCTGAAGGATGAACAAGCAGCAAGAGATATCGTGCAGGCTGTATTTCTGCGGCTCTGGACAACCGAGTCCGATTACGATCCGGACAAGGGAAGGTTCACCAGCTGGCTGCTCACGATCACGCGCAACATCACAACCGACACCCTTCGGAAGAAACGACGGGATAACGCCGGTGTGGTACCCTATGTTCCGGAGGAGCTCGAGCAAATTGCCGATGCGCACACGCCTTCACCGGAGGATCGGGCCGAGCGCCAGTCCTTCAAAGAGCAAATCAGAGGCGCCTATCGCCATCTGTCGAAGCAGCAGATTATGCTGCTCGAGCATTTCTATTGGCAGGGCTACAGCCTTGGCGAGCTTGCAGCGATCTATAACCAGCCGCTTGGAACCGTCAAGAATCGTTTACATCAAACTTTAAAAATATTGCGCAGGCATCTAGTCGCGGAAGAGGAGGGAATATGATGGGAGGAAGAGAGTGGTTGCCAGCTTGTGACTGCTGTTTAGACTATGTATCAGGCATCTGCACAGACGAGGAGAAGCTCGCTTTCGAACGCCATCTTCCTGAATGCGAACAATGCCGGAAGGAGCTCGAGGAGCTGCGCATCGTATGGGAGGCTCTTCCTACGGATATGGATCAGATTGAACCGCCAGCAGACCTCAAAACCCAGGTGATGAACGCTGTCTTCTCAGTCGAAGGCGGTAACCCGGCAAAACCCTTAAATCCAGCCAGAAGACCCCTGTTCGGCAAAAAATCGACCGCAGCTCTATTCGCCGCCGCTATCGCGGCTATTATGTTCATGTCGCTGTGGAATGTTCAGCTCTACCGTAATCAAGCAGATGCGCCTTTGCCTGTAGAGGATGCATTATCGGTCTCCGCTGCCCATATCACACAGCTGATCCGCCTGCAGCCGGTTTCTGCCAAAGCCGAACGCTCCTCAGGCGTTGCCTGCATTGTCGATAATGGCCAGAGCAAGCAGTTTGTCATTTATTTGTTCGGAGCGGCTGTTACGCAGGGCGACCAGGCTTATCAGGTATGGCTGGTCAAAGACGGCAAGAGGAGCAGCGCGGGTACGTTTCGCGTTCATCAGACGGACCGCGGGATCGGCTTGCTCGCCATGCCAATCGCGTCCGGTAAGCTGGCCTTTGATTCGATCGGCATTACGCTTGAGCCCGATGATCAGGGCAACCAGCCAAGAGGCACCAAGGTGTACGGCTCCGTATAAGGCGGAGCCTCATCTAGCTCCCAGGCTGCAGACCCTGTTTCAGCACCGTGTAATCCTTCCACTCCATTGGCAGCAGCCGATTATACTGCGGCTGCAAATAACGGTCATCGATCAGCAGGAGGCTGCCTCTGTCGTTCTCAGAGCGGATCAGCCTGCCCCCCGCCTGAAGCACCTTATTCATCCCCGGGTACAAATACGCGTAATCGAAACCATTTTTCCCGACACTGTCAAAATAGTCCTTTATAATCGTGCGTTCCAGCCCGATCTGGGGAAGTCCGACACCTACGACCACTACCCCGGTCAGCCGGCCGCCCACCAGATCGACACCTTCCGAGAAGATCCCGCCCATGACGGCAAAACCGGCGAACGCTTTCTTATCAGGCGCTTCGCCGATTTGCGCGCCCCCTTCTATCTCTTGTTCCGACGATGAGAAGTCCTCCTCCACAAACGCAGCCAGGAAGCTCTCCCGCTCTTCCTCCGTCATGCTGGAACCCTGTAAAATCGTATTCGCCGAACCATCTTCAGCAGCCGTGACATAACGTTCATAGGCATCATTCATATATTCATAAGAAGGGAAGAACAGCAGATAATTGCCCGGACGGCGCTTCGTCAGATCACGAAGCAGCCGGATAATCGGCTCCTTTGTCCGCTCCCGGTCCTGATAACGCGTCGACAGCGGGCTAATAAAGACATCGAGCTGCTCACTTGAGAATGGCGACGGAATCGTTACTGAGTAATCGGATTCCGCCCCTCCGCCCAGCATGTCCATATAATAAGTCAGCGGAGACAGCGTAGCCGAGAAGAAGATAACGGAACGGTAGCCTTTGCTCATCTGCTGAAGCAAATGGGATGGATCCAGGCAGAACAGCTTCGTCCTCACATCATTTCTCGTGCATTCGGTATAAGTCACATACCGCTCATCATACAGCTTCGCGATCCGAATGAAGCTCTGCGCTCTATAATACATATCCAGCAGCGCGCCTGACTGAGCCGCATTTGGCTGGAGAAGCTCCCGCTCCGCGGCACCTGCAAAAGCCTCAAGAAGCTGAACCAGCGGCTCCGGCAGCTCCTTCACCACCTGCGTATAACGGTCGCCGATCTGCTTGCGAAGCGCTATGAAGCTGTCATTGATCGCTTTGGCGGCTTGATACAGCGCTGTATTATTCCCTTTATATTCACGCTGCAGAGCAAGGAAATCCGCCTTATTCAGCTCGCCCGAGTACATCTCCCTGGCCCGGTCCACCAGGTTATGCGCCTCATCGATGAGCAGAGCCGTCTGCTTCTTCTGATCATCGAACAGGCGCTTCAAGTTCACCCGGGGATCAAATACATAGTTATAATCGCAAATCATCGCATCTGCGGCATAAGCTGCATCCAGTGCAAACTCGAAAGGACAAACCCGATGCTTCCGCGCATACGATTCAATAACGGTTCTTGTCATTAAAGTTTCCTGCATGAGCATGTCGCGCAGCGCTTCGTTAATGCGGTCATAGTAGCCGTCCGCGAATTCGCAATGCTCCTTGGCGCATCTCACTTCCTCCTGGAAACACACCTTTTCCTTCGCGGTCAGCGTTACAACATGCAGATGCAGTCCTTTGCTCTGCAGCAGCGCATAAGCCTCTTCCGCAGCCGTCCGAGTGATCGTCTTGGCCGTCAAATACAGAATCCGCCGCAGCTGCCCTTCCCCGATTGCCTTGACAGCCGGGAAGATCGTCGAGATGGTCTTGCCGATGCCCGTCGGCGCCTTCGCAAACAGCTTCCCGCCGCCTGCAATTATCTTGTATACCGATCCTGCGAGCTTCCGCTGACCTTCCCTGTATTTCGCGAACGGGAAAGGCAGCTTCTTGATGCTCGCGTCCCGGAGCCCTTCATGCTGAGCAATCATCGCTGCATACGGCGCATAGGCTTCCACCATCTGAATGACGAAGCGTTCAAGCTCTTCCAGTGTGTACTCTTCGCGAAACCGCTTCTGCTCTGCGCTGACCGTCTGAACGTAAGTGAGCTGCACTTTAATCCGGCTGAGTCCCTGCTGCTTGGCAATGATGTAGGCATACACTTTCGCCTGCGCCCAGTGGACGGGATGCGAATGCTCCGTAATCGCCGCAAGCTCCCCTGCCGTTGACTTAATCTCATCGATGATCAGCATCCCATCATCCATAAGCAGTCCATCGCACCGCCCGTCAATGACAAAAAGAAGATCATGAACCGCGATCTCCTCCGATACATACACTTCCTTCTGGTCATGCTCCTCATATTGCTTCTGTATGGCCTGATGAATCCTTGTCCCCTCGGTCATCGAGCTGGTTGTCCGAAATCCGGATTCGATGCTGCCGCTGCGAAACGCGTATTCAACTAATGCACGCACGGAAAGCCGTATAGTGGTTGGCATCTTATGCCTCCTGATCGTAAAAAAAAAGCCGTTCCAACGGAAATACGATTGGACGGCTACTAGATTTGTTTACCTTTTTTGAGCGACTTGAGGTCGCCGTTTGAATTAACCAGCGCCGGAAGCATCTTCATGCTCTTCACCATAGGTGAGTGGCAGATATGACAGGTGGGCACATATTCGAATGCAAAATTATCGCGCATCCAGCTCTTGCAGCCTTCCTTCTCACAGGTCCAAATTGCAGTGTTTTCTTCAGGGATATCTTCTAACAACTTCTTTCTATTATACAAGATGCATCCCTCCTTTTATTAAAAAAAACTACCCTCAACACAAGTTAAGGGCAGTTTTATTTTGTACAGAAGTTGTAATACTACAGTTTTACAACGTTTTCTGCTTGTGGTCCACGGTTGCCTTGAACAACGTTGAACTCAACGCGTTGGCCTTCGTCCAAAGATTTGAAGCCTTCTCCAACGATTGCGGAGAAATGTACGAATACATCGTTGCCGCCTTCAACTTCAATAAAGCCAAATCCTTTTTCTGCGTTAAACCATTTTACTGTTCCTGTTTGCATGGGTAAAACCTCCAAATATAAATTAACATGTACTTTTTATTCGGTTAACAAATAAAAAAATCACACATTGAAAAAGGTACCATCCTGTCTCACAAAATGACAACCCTTTTCAATAGGTGAATTCAGGTTCGTTCTTTCATGAATGCTTTTATCTTACCATATTTAATACCCAAATGCAACTCGCTTACAAGCCCTTCCAGCGAATATTTTTGGGTATTTTTAATCGTAATTTTAACTCTCATTATTCGCCAAAATCCTAGTTATTTCGCGCTGTTTCGGCTTTTTTACTTTGTATTTACCGCCGTATGCAAGGTTTGGGGGAAACCCAAATGGTTACGCTTACCTGTCCCCTGATTACATGAATCATTACCAGGGGATTTTCCAAATTTAATAAACCGGAATTAATGCCTGAGCTTATTCAAACTGCCAGCAGCCCAGGCTTAATGTGCCCATCTGGTAATTTTGGTATACACGGGTCGCCTTCCGGCTGCGGTCGCCGCTTCCCATTGCCAGCAGCAGCGGAATGAAATGTTCCGTTGTCGGTACGGCATCTGTGCCATATGGAGCTTCTTCCCTGTAATTGAATAAAGCCTCCAAATCCCAGGTCTCAAGCTTGCTCTGCAGCCAATGATCGAAGGAAACCGCCCAATCCTCCGGGTTGCTGGCATTCCACTGAATTCGGCGCAAATTATGAACGGTTCCGCCGCTTCCAATAATCATAATATCCTGTTCCTTGAGCGCAGCCAGAGCGCGTCCGATTTGGTACTGCTGTTCATTCGTCAGGCTGCGGTTAACGGACAGGGCGATAACGGGGATATCAGCGTCTGGATAGAGGAGCTTAAGCACCGCCCAAGAGCCATGATCGAGTCCCCGTTCATGATCGAGCCGGCTTGGGATTCCCTGCACCTCGAATAAGGATTGAATCTGCTTGCTGAGCGCGGCATCCCCCTTTGCTGGATATGTCATTTGATAAAGCTGGTCAGGAAAGCCGGAGAAATCATAAATCGTGCTGTACGTATCCGCGACTGCGCCGATTGACTGCACTTGATTCTCGTAATGGGCGGAGAACAGCACGATTGCTTTGGGCTTCGCCGTCCCCTTTGCAAATTGCTTCAGAAAATCCGTATATCCATGTTCTTCAATTACCAACGACGGCGCTCCATGCGCAAAGAAATATGAGGGCATCATAATAGACTCGCTCCTTCAAAATGTACTTAGACGTTATCCCCTATAAATATTAGCTATAACTAATTAATGTTTACATCACTAATTTAACTCCTTTCCTCATAGCGAGTCAATGGAAATTTTGATATTATGAACTTAATGTTGTTATTACTAATATTCCACTGAAAGTCGAGGTGCAGCTCTTATGGACATCGGCTCCACGATAAGAACCATACGCAAACGCAAAAACATCACTATCGCCCAAATCTGTGAAGCAACCGGATTGTCCCAAGGTTTCATGAGCCAGGTCGAAACGAACAAAACATCGCCCTCCATCGCCACCTTAGATCAAATCGCAGCGGCCCTGAACGTCCCTTTGGCTTTTCTGCTGCTTCGTAAAGAGGACCGCATGAACGTCGTGCGCAAAGAGGAGAGGCAGGTTACTACAAGCAGCAGCGGTGCGATGAAGGTCTCCCATCTAAGTTCGGTAGGCGGAATACGAATGTCGCTTATTGAGCTTCCGCCAGGCGCTGCCTCAGGCTCAGAGCCGCATGCGCATGAGGGTAAAGAGGTGCATGTGGTGCTGAAGGGCACCATCTATGTCGAGCAGGGTGAAGACTCCGCTACGCTGCATGAAGGCGACTCCTTCAGCTGGCATGCCTGCGTCCCGCATTTTGCCAAGAATGTAGGCGAGGAAACGGCTGTTGTGCTCATCTCCATTTACACCGAGACGGATACAGACTTGGAGCTGAGCTTCTAATTTTTACCGCTGGATGGAGAAACGCCGAACCTGGCATGCATGATGAACGACTTGCGCATCAAGGCTTTTACTACGAGCTGTATGCCAATCAATTCTAACGTTTAATTTAAAAGCGAGGCTGATTTGAAGCAGACATGTCTGCTTCGAATCAGCCTCTTTGCTTGCAGTTTACAGCTTACACTCACGGGCAGCCTCCCTTCCGGCTTATCAATTATTGAGTCTTTGTAAGGGCGGTGTTCATCCATTCTTACCGCGATATAATAGAAACACAGGACGGTGAATGCATGAATCGCTTTCGAACCCTACTGCCCGCTGTAACGAAGCTTTTACTCGCTGCGGTAATCGTCTATTTCGCCGCCACAACCATTACCCTGGAGCCTGCGGAGCTTGTAAGCTACTTCCGGCATGCCGGCTTCTTGTTCTACGTTTCTCTGCTGCTGTTCACGGTCTTTCTGCTGCTGCAGGCCTTCATTTGGACTGCCATTCTGAACGATTCAAGCAGGCAGCTCTCTTTCCGCGACGGCCTGCTTGTCTATATCAATTCACAATTCGCCAAATACATACCGGGCGGATTCTGGAATTACGCCGGACGGGTCGTGCTTGCCAGCCGCAAGGGAGTGCCTTTTGATATCCAAATGTCAACCATCGTCTATGAGAATGTGCTGCTGGTGCTTGCCGCTTCTATGTATGCCCTTATTTTGCTGGCTGATTTGGGTGAAATTCCGCTTTATTCATTAGCGTTACTCGCTCTGCTGCTCACCTTGCTGTATCTGTTCTTCAATCCCGTTTCTGCCGCAGTTAACCGATGCCTGCAGCTGCTTATGCGCCGTCTTGGCACACACCGCTTCACGGAACGTTTCGCCGCCAGATTCGCTGAATCGCTTGACCGTCCCTTGTTCACACTGCAGAGGAACCGTTTCTTTCTCTACTTCGGTTATTTCATGGTCAGCCATTTCATAATGGGTATTTCGTTCTGGCTTCTTCTCAAGAGCTTTCATATCCAGCATGTCGGTATTTTCTATGCCGCGGGTACCTTTGCCTCTGCCTGGCTGCTCGGTTTACTCAGTCCGCTGCCCGGCGGGCTGGGCGTCAGGGAAGGGCTCCTGGTTTACCTTCTGTCTTTTCAGACCGATACGGCAGCAGCGCTCCATCTATCTGTCATCGCGCGGATTTGGAACATGGCGGGAGAGCTGTTATTTTGGGCGATGATGAATGCGGTTCACTACATAACGAAGAAAAGGATGAGAGCCCATGACGCCAAATAAAATCCTTCTCGTTGCAGGTGTTTTCCCGCCCGGCATCGGCGGTATGCAAAATTACTATTACAATTTGTGCAAGCATTCGGGACATGAGATAACCGTACTTGCGCCCAAATATGATGGAGATGAAGCGTTTGACGCCGATCAGCCCTTCACCATCATCCGCGGACCGTTCATGAAGAATGAAAGCGTCGATGTAAGGAGCTGGCCCCGGCTTTTCTCCTATGTGCGGCGTATGATCCGGCAGGAGTCTATTGAAGTTACCATATACGGGTATATTATGATCGGCATTATCGGCCTCATTCTCAAGCTGCTGTCCGGCCACAGATATGCAATCTCTACCCATGGCATGGATATGCTGATGTTCCGCCGCGTATGGGGTCTCCGCTTCATCGTTAAGCAGATTCTGCGGCGCGCCGATCTGATATTGACGAACAGCGAATTCACGAAGAAGCTCGTCGAGAGCTACGGCGTTCCCGCCAGCAAAATCGATCTTGTCCATCCGGGCGTAGAGAGCGGATACGACATTCAAGCCAAGAGCAGCGAGCTGATGCACAAGCATAAGCTCGAAGATAAATATGTCCTGCTCTCCGTTGGCCGGCTTGTTCTTAGAAAGGGCCATGACCGCGTCATTGAAGCCATGCCTGCCATCATCCAGGCGCTGCCGAGTGCCCTCTACCTGATTGTCGGGGAGGGACCTGAGCGCAAGCGGCTGGAGCAGCTGTCCATCCAGCTTGGGGTGAGCGACTATGTCGTGTTTGTCGGCAGTGTTCATGGCAGCGAGCTGCTCAATGAATACTACAATGTATGCGATCAATTCATCATGATCAGCCGGGAGCTTGCAAAAGGGGATGCCGAAGGCTTCGGCATCGTGTATTTGGAGGCGGCGAGCGCCGGGATTCCGGTTATTGCCGGCAATTCCGGAGGGGTATGCGAAGCTGTTCTTGACGGTGTGACCGGCTTATTGGTCGATCCACAGTCCACAGATGAAATCACGGAAGCCGTTCTCACCCTGCAGAAGGATAGTCAGCTTCGTGAAAAATTGACCCGCAATGGCTATAAGCGGGCCAAATCAAGCTTTAACTATGTGGTGCTGGCGGAGAAATTCGATCTCAGCCTGCATAAGCTTTGCTCGGCAAGCTCAAACGCTGGCCGCACCGGCAAGGTGATTTTCGACCAGATGAAGGAGTCCGGGTCCGCTTCCGGCAGGGTACGCTAAGAAGCGCCGCAGCTGACACGGAAGCACCCCGTCCAAGATCTGTCAGCGCCCTTGGCTGCGGCTGAGGGCGCCATAAGATAATCACCCAAGCTGGATAGCCGGCCATCACTTATAGATGAATGCCTAATGCGTGAATGGCCTCCCCGCAGCTCTTCTTCAACTGCTGCTTATTGGAATCCTCCAGAAAAGCAGCCTCCACCCCGTTCATAACGATCCTTGCCAGCTCAGGCGCCGTAAATCCGAATTTCTCAGACAAAATGCGGTATTCCCGCGTTATGTCCGTTCCCGATACGCTCGGATTATCGGTATTCACCGTAACGTTCAGCCCTCTGTCGTAATAATCGCGGATCGGATAAGTCTCCCATCCCGCTACCGCTTTGGTCTGAATGTTGCTCACCGGACACATTTCCAGCGGAATTTGCTGCTTGAGCACCATATCGAGAATATCTGGGTTTTCCTGCAGCCTGATACCATGGCCGATCCGCGATGCGCCCAGATTGCTGATCGCCTCATATACATTGCCCGCTCCTGCTGCCTCGCCGGCATGGATCGTTACAGGAATCGCAAGCTTATGGGCCCGGGCAAACACTTCCCGGAACAGCTCCGGCGGGTAGGAGGCTTCGTCGCCGGCCAAATCCACCGCTGCCAAGCCTTTGCCGATATAGGCCGCTGATGCCTCGATGACCTCGAAGTTCTCCGCTTGAGAGTGATTTCGCATACAAATGCCGATCGCCCTGGCTTGGATGCCAAACTGCTGCTCACCGCGTTTTAACCCCTGAGTGACGTAATGAATAGCTTCTTCTACCGTCATCCCGAGTCGCCGATGGAGCTGAGGCGCAAAACGCACCTCTATATAATGACAGTTATGGCCTGCCGCTTGCGCGACCGTCTCGTAGGCAACCCGCTCCAAGGCCTGCCCGGTTTGAAGAAACCGCGTCGTAAAGTCAAACTTGCTCAAATACTCCGTCAAGCTTTGGCATGAATCGTTCACCTGCATGAACGGGAGCAGCGCATCCGCATCATAAGCCGGCAGCTCTATGCCTTCGAGCTGTGCGATCGCAAGAACCGTCTCCGGTCTGACACTGCCATCCAAATGCACATGCAGATCCACTTTGGGCAGCTGCCTGATTACATCTCCTATACGCTCTTGTTTCATCTTCCCTCACCCTGTCTATGAATTGATCTTAAAGAACTATTATTCATTGTATAGACTCTCTATTCTTCTATCATCGATTCCCTTTAGCCGTTTCCTTATACCTATTATTTTTTAATAATTGGAGGATTTTGTCGATTTATGCCGAATTAATCTCTTACCTACATTTTCCATATACTAGCGCACGTGAAAAGGAGAACGTCATGAACGACAGAATCGATCATAACAGCACCCGCTACCATACCCCTCTTCGAACATGGATGTTCCTGCTTGGCATCTGTCTGCTCTTTGGAGCTCTTATTTGGTGGGCTACGGGTTCGTACAAGAACCGCCTTATACGTGAGGTCTATCACGATGCCAAGCTCGAGCTCACGACAAACGCTTCTTCCCTTACCTTGACTCTCGGGCATAAATTCCTTCTCGCAAGCGGTCTGAAGGCATTCGCGGAAACAGAACTCTCGGAAGAGAGCCAGCTGGAGAACCGGCATTTTGATGACTTTGCCTCTGGTTTCATCAGCTCTATGACCGGCGTCCGCAATTTATCTCTCTATCCGGACGGAGTTGCAAAATATGTCTATCCGCTCAAAGGGAATGAGCAGATTATCGGAGTGAATCTGTTCACACACAGCGATCTTCAGGTCCGGCAAAATGCGGAGCGGACCAAGCAAACGTCATCCATGACCATCCTAGGTCCATTCGAGCTGGTACAAGGCGGCTTAGGCATTCTTACCAGACAATCGATCAGCCAAAATCATCACTTCTGGGGCTTTGCTTCCGTCGTCCTTGATATTCCCCCTATTCTGCAGGAGGCCGGCTTGCTGCGGGATAAAGGCATTGATTTGGCTGTAAGAGCCGGCGGTAAAGTCTTACTCGGCGATCCCAAGCTCTTCGATAAACATGCATCTACGTTATATAAGCGAGTCCCGCTGGCGGATGGTTACTGGGAGCTTGCCGCCATGCCCAAAATGAATAAGCTTGACTCCATTATAAGCAAAGTATGCATGATTCGGATTATCTGCTCCTTCGCGCTGCTGCTGCTGCTTGCGTTTCTATACGTGCAGATGACACAGAAGGGAAAGCTGCAGGTCATGGTGCGCGATCGGACCACCAGCCTTGTCATGGCCAACCAGCAGCTGGAGGCTACCTACGAAGAGCTCATTGCAACTGAAGAGGAGCTCCGCGAGCAGTATGAGCTGCTTGGCGGCAGCGAGAAGAAGCTGCGGCATATGGCTTATCATGATACGGTTACCGGCTTGCATAACCGGGATTATTTTCAGGAACGGTTGAGCAGCCTGCTCGTCCATGCAAAGCCGACTAACCGCTCATTTGCTCTGTTCTTTATTGATTTGGATCATTTTAAAATGATTAACGATACGCTCGGCCATGCCGTAGGCGACATCCTGCTGCAGCAGGTCGGGCAGCGATTATCGTCCATTCTGACCGCAGAAGATATATTCTCGCGGATCGGCGGCGATGAATTCACTATTATTTTACCGAAAATATCAGACATTGGATACGTACAGGATGCGGCGCAGGCCATCATTGAGCTGTTTCAGGAGCCTTTCATCCTGCAGGGTATGGAATATGATGTAACCGCCAGCATCGGAGTTACCCTCTATCCGGAACATAGCGAAGATGCGACGACGCTCATCAAATATGCGGATGCCGCCATGTACAAGGCCAAAGATGAAGGAAAGAACAATTACCGGATCTACGACAGCTCGCTGAACCCTGATGCCGAAGAACGGCTTGAAATCAAGAACAGCCTGCGCCACGCCGTGGACCGCAACGAGTTGACCGTTCATTATCAGCCGCAGATTGAAGTGGGGAGCGGCCGGATTCTTGGACTCGAGGCTCTTATCCGCTGGAATCATCCGAAGCGCGGCCTGCTTATGCCAGGCTCCTTCATCGCCATTGCGGAGGAGACCGGACTTATCGTGCCGATCGGGGAATGGGTGCTGCGAACCGTCTGCTCTCAGAGTAAGAGATGGCAGGAGGCTGGACTCCCTCCTGTTCGGGTTGCGGTTAATTTATCGGCCAGACAATTCGCGCAAAATCAGCTGTCGCCGCTCGTACAGGATATTTTGACCGAAACAGGCCTTGACCCGGCGCACCTGGAACTTGAGATTACCGAGAGCATGGCGATGCAGGACCGAAACTGGAATACGCTTGCTGAATTGAAGCAGCTTAACATCACGATTTCCATTGACGACTTCGGTACGCATTATTCTTCACTCAGCTACCTGAAGCATCTGCCTGTTAATAAAATCAAGATCGACCGCTCCTTCGTGAACGGAATTGCCCAAGAACCGAAGGATGAGGCTATCATCATGGCGATGCTGCTCGTCGCGCACCGGTTGAACTTAACGATTCTGGCCGAGGGTGTCGAAACTTACGATCAGTTCAGCTTCCTGCATCGTAATCAATGCGATGAGATTCAGGGCTACCTCTTCTACAAACCCCAATCGGCTGAACAAATAGAGCATATCCTGCGCCAGCATTCACCCGAAGAAACGCTGAATCGCATAAAGGGCTAACCCGGCTTAAAGCGTGCTGCGCTGAAAGATGAAACTTTCAAGCGCAGCACCTATTTCACGAGGTTAGCCCTTTTTTCTAAGCATTTGAGCGGATTTCTGTATCCATGTATGCTGCGGATCAGCCATCTCTACCCGGTTTCGGCCAAGCCGCTTCGCCTGATATAACGCCTCATCGGCAATCCGGGAGAGCTCGCCCGCTTCTACCGCCGACCTCGAATGAAAGCATTTTTTAATATTTCCTTCCAGCAAGCCCCGTCAAAATACCTTTCTCCTTGTTGACCGGATGATACCGATAGGCAATAATAAGCACGGATGATAAGCAGATTTCCCAGATTCACCCCGAAAGGAATATGCGCAATGAATGAAGATGATTCACAGAAACAACCGGTCACCCGGATCAGCTCCCGGCGGCTTTGGACTGCGGTCATTCTAGGGTCGCTATGCGCCTTTGGGCCGTTGTCCCTGGATATGTATTTGCCCTCTCTGCCGGGGCTGGCGTCTGACCTTCACACAAGCACATCACTTACCCAGCTCAGTCTGACTGCCTGCTTAATCGGCCTGGCGCTTGGACAGCTCTTCGCAGGTCCCATCAGCGACGTACGCGGACGGCGCGGTCCGCTTCTTATCGGATTGATCGGCTATACGGCATCCTCTCTGCTCTGCGCCTTCGCGCCTTCCATCTGGACGTTCATTCTGCTGCGGTTCATACAAGGGCTTGCCGGATCAGCCGGAATCGTTATAGCGCGGGCAGTTGTAAGAGATCTCTATTCGGGAACCGAGCTTACCAAGTTCTTTTCCCTGCTCATGCTTGTCAACGGCATCGCCCCCATCGCAGCTCCCATCGCAGGAGCCCAGCTGCTTCACTTTACCTCCTGGCGCGGCGTCTTTCTCGTGCTTGCTGTCATCGGCGTTCTTATGCTGCTCGGTGTGCTGCTTGGTTTGCCTGAGACGCTGCCAAGAGCCAGACGTGCGAAGGGCGGAATCATGAACACGCTGTCGACCTTCGGCAGACTTGCGCGCGATCCGCTGTTTGTCGGCTGCGCCTTATGCCAGGGCCTTGTCCTGGGCGCTATGTTTGCGTATATCTCCGGCTCGCCGTTCGTCCTGCAGGATATCTTCGGCGTCTCGCCGCAAATGTTCAGCTTATGCTTTGCCATCAACGGACTCGGCATCATTCTGGCGAGCCAAGCCGCCGGCAGACTTGCCGGCCGGTACAACGAGACCAAGCTGCTCCTGGGCGGACTTGGCCTGGCTGCATTCGGAGGCGTTATGCTCCTCTTGATGATTCTGATCGGCGCAGGCCTGCCCGCCATACTGCTCTTCTTATTCATCATCGTTTCCTGCGTCGGACTCGTCTCAACGTTAAGCTTCTCGCTGGCTATGCGTAATCAAGCCCAATCCGCAGGCAGCGCTTCCGCTCTGCTTGGGGTGCTGACCTTTCTGCTCGGATCCCTTGTCGCACCGCTAGTCGGCCTTGGCGGAAGCATGACCGCCGTCCCAATGGGGATCATTATCGCGGCGATGGAAGTCGGTGCTCTGCTTATATTCGCAAGGCTTGTGCTGAGATCTTCCGCGCGAACTGCCCCGGGGAAAGCTAAACTCAAATAAGACAGGAAGAGACTGACTGACTCAAAAGGGCTGTGAATCATGACAATCACGCCCCGGTTGGACTCCCCTTATAACAAATGGCTGCACAAGGGTCATCAGCCCTGTACAGCCATTTTTCTTTTTAGCATAAGATCCCTGTTACACCCTGGCCTATACTGGATTTCGTACAGTTAAAAGACTTCCATCCGATTGAAGCTGCCTCTATACTGCATTTCATACCGTTAAATCGCCCCAAATGAGCCTTTTGGAGCTCAATTAGGCAGTTATAACTGGAAATTCTCCACGGCCCCCTAATTAAACTGGAGTCGTAGCCCCCATTTTATTAGACTAGTAGTAGGGGGAGG
>NZ_JBHSOW010000094.1:0-12155 GCF_042656405.1 Paenibacillus solisilvae
ACGCCAGTAAGGGTTACCAACAGCTCCTCAAAAAGCATGAATTCGTCTGCAGCATGAGTCGAAAAGGTTGATAATGCTCCGATGGAATCCTTTTAGGGCAAGCTCAAAATGGAATGGCTGAATGACTATACATTTAAGACGCGTGCTGAGGCTAAAAAGGCTGTATTTGAATATATTGAACTCTTTTATAACCGCAGGAGAACGCATTCCTCCAACGATTATATCCCGCCATTCAAGGTCGGGGAAGGACTCTAGGCAATAGACTAATGGGTGTCGCCGAGGCTTTCTCTGTGTCTACTTTTTTTGAGGCAAGGTCACTGCAGTCAAGAAGGGGATGGTGTAGCGTGTGAGAAGTAAAAATAAGGGTAGTTTTTATTTACCAAAAAAGGGGGAACCGAAGTTCCCCCTGCTGTCACCTTACTTCCGGTATTTCGCTGCCGCTGTCTCCATTCTGTCCGCCCACTGGTCTTTGTTGATATCGCCCAGCAGCAAGGCGACGGTAGCGTCTTCCATGGCCTTCTCCACGTTGAGGTCGAAGGAGCTGTCGTTGGACGTGACGATTGTATTGTCCGAGTTCAAGTAAGTCATCGCGCTTTTGACCGCTCCGCTCGCATTCGTCGATTCCAAATCGGCTTTGTAGTTCATGAGCGCGCCGGTTGTCTCCGCCCAATGGACCGCGTTCTGTTTTGTGAACACGAATTGGAGGAATGCTTTGGCCGCTTCCGGGTTTTTCGCCTGCTTGGCGATTCCGATTTCGTTCGTGTAAGGAACCGCGACGAATTTGCCGCCGGCGTCTTGAGTAACGGAAGGAATAAACCCGTAATCGAATCCTTCCGGAGCGAACTTCTTCATTTCGTTCTCCAGCCACAACCCGGATGGGATGAAGATCGCCTTGTGCTGCAGCCATTGGTTCTGGGAATCCGTATGGTTAAGCGCCATCGCTTTTTTGCTCAGGTAGCCTTTTTGGTTCATTTCTGTCACTTTATCAAGCGTGCTCATGACCGGAGCGCTCTTGAATACGCCTTCCTTCAGACCGTTGATGTCGTCGATGATAGAAGCATCTCCGCCGTTCGCGGTGACAAATCCTTGCCGCATGAAACCTCGAATGAAGTAATAAGGATATTGGCCTTGGTGAATGTATGGTGTGATTCCTTTGTCCAGCGCCTTCTGGCTGACGTCGAGGAAGCCGGCCCAATCCTTCGGCGTTTCCCAGCCGTTCTGCTCGAAGAACGCCTTGTCATACCAAGTGCCGTGCACGCCGAATACGAGGGGAATCGAGTAGGATACGCCGTCATATGTTTTCGGCTGGCCGATCAGTTGATCGGTGATCAGCTCCCCGTCTTCGTTCTTGGCCGTCTTGATCCATTCAGTCAAATCCATCAGCTGCTGGTTCTGAACGAGCAGCGATTCCGTGAACGTTCCGTCCCCGTCGATGTACACGACATCGGGCGGATTGCCCTGGATCCAACGGGGTTTCGTCTGTTCGTTGATTTTGGGGCCGCCCAGTCCGACAACTTCGAGGTCCGGATATTTCTTCTGAAATTCCGCGATCACATCTTTCCACCAAGTATCGCCGTATCCGCCCACGAAGTACTGGATTTCAAGTTTTCCAGACAGTTTCGAAGCTTCTCCGTTCTCTCCTCCCGCGCTCGGCGACGGCTGGGAGCCCTCCGCCGAATCATTGTTTTTCGTTCCGCATCCGATGACGGCGATGAATAAGGCCAAAATTAAGAAAACAAGAGCACCGTTTCTGAATAGTAACTTTCTCATGACTCAACTTCCTTCCTCGTTCTTTTTTTTTGAACGTAAACCCTCTTACCTTCTAGTCTGATCAGTCCGCCTCATTCAATTCCTCTTTGCCGCGAGATCCCCCAAAATTCCAAAATGGCTTCCTATCCCTAGTCAGCGATTCGTAGTTCAATCCGCCTCGCGCGCCAGCGACGATTGAATGGAATCCAGGACAATGGATTCGGTAATATGGTCAAAAGGCGACGGCAAACCGAGGTACAGCGTTGACTCCACCGGTTCGTATCCGCCTTCTTCCAACTGCGTCTTTGTCGTAACGTAGCCTATCATACCGTGGCTGTAACCGACTGGCAGTACTGTGCCGTCCGATATTTGCTTGGCAAACAGACCATAACGAATGACAAGCTCCCCGTTCATGAACAGCAAACTTAGACGATCCGCCAGGCTGAGTTTGACGATTTCAAACGTAGCGGAAGGCTTTAACCGTTCCGGATGAGCACGCATGAAAGCCGCCCAGTTCCGTTCTAGTTCCGTTCCCGAATTTTCTATCCGCTCTAGCTCCTCCTCGCTTGGAACGTGACGGTACGGAAGTTCGGCCGTCGATCTCTCGCATTCCAAAGACACGGCATTCAAAGGTTCCATGGCGGTATCAAGCAATGACAGAGCCGTCCGGGTCATACGGTCTCCAATTTCCCGCGTGGCTTGAATTCCGCTCGATCCAGAGTCCGAATTAGGGTTGATCTCCCCGCAGGTCCCTTGCAGAAAAGCAACGACCACGTTTCCGCCTATCGTCCGTTCTATCGTTTCGCACGCATGCCCGGAAAATTCGGAAGAAACGATATTTTCCCTGGAATTCACTGGGTGACAAGCGTAATGGAGCCATATTGCTTTCGTTTCTCCTTCAAAGTTTGAAAAGCGGATCACGTTCAATTCCTTGTCCGCAATCCCTTCGAAGTTGGGGGCAATGACATACTCCCCGTTTACTTTCGATCGGCGATTCACCGAAATCGGACAAACTCCCGCTCCTTTGTCCAAACGAACGGGCTCCGCATTGGATTGGGCGTACCCAACCCCGTCCAATACCGCATGCTCCAATAAATCGATGTATTCCGGATCCGGGTCGCCAATGCCAATTCCGAACATCGTGGCCGGTCCCGAATGGTTGTGGGTCGCTGTCAGAATAACCGCCGATTTCGGTATGTCCCACTTGACGGCAATGTTGTCCCGGAGACGGTCCGCAAGCCGCTGGTCCCAGTTCAGCAGGTCGGCGCATACGACGAGCGATAGAAAGGAAGAGCCCGTTTCGCCGAATTCCCTGAAATAAAACAGCTTCGCGTAAAGTCGGCTGTCAATAGCCGTAAATTTTGCATTATTCCTCGTTGCGAACCCTGTCAACGGAACAGGCTTGTTGGGCGTAATGTCTACTTTAGCCGTCCCCAGAAGCAATGCGTGAGTATTCATGGTGTGCCCTCCCTTTAAAATACGAATTCAACCATCCTGACAAAACGCTGAACAACTGTCTTTACCCTTTCAGCGCCCCTGAGATAAGCCCTTCGGTTATATATTTTTGGAACAATATATAGACAAGGAATACGGGAATAACCGAAATGACCAGCCCGGCAAACAGGATCCCCCAATCGACGCTGTACTGCATCTCCCCTTGCAAGAAGGCCAGACCCAACGAAACGGTATACTTGCCTGGAGAACTAATCAGGATCAACGAAATGACGTACTCGTTCCAGTAAGTCAAGGCATTCATGATTCCGACGGTGACCAAACCCGAGCGGGCAAGCGGAAGCAGGATGACGAAAAAAGAACTGAACAATCCGCATCCGTCGATCGTAGCCGCTTCTTCCAATTCGCGGGGGAGTGCCTTGAAAAAACCCGTCAACACAAAAATCCCGAAAGGAACCTGCATGACGGCATAGACGAGAGTCAATCCGGTCAATGAATCGGTAAGACCAACCGATGACAACGTGAAAAAAAGCGGAATCAAGCTAAGGATGGTTGGGACCATCATCGTTGAAATATAGAATACAAATAGCAGTTTGCTCCCCCGAAACGGGTGCCTTGCGATCATGAAGGACGTTGTGGCGGACATCAAGAGCGACAGTATCACCGCAGCGACGACAACGATGACAGAGTTTAAAAAATAATCTCCGAAGTGGGATTTATTCCAGGCGTCCGCAAAGTTGACTAATTGCAGGGGCCATTTCGGCAAGGACCACGGATCGTCCATGTTGAACTGCTGGGTGCTTTTCAGGGAAGTGGAAACCGTCCAAAACAAGGGATACGTGACAGCGATGGCCCAGACGAATAGAATTCCTCTCAGCAGTAGTTTAAGCATTCTCCACCGTTTCCTTTCTCATCAATCGGTTCAGTGCGAACGTCGTGAGCAAGGAGAGGACGAGAATCAGCACCCCGATGGACGATGCGTAACCCATTTGATATTGTCGGAAGCCCATTTGGTACAGGTATGACCCCATCACCTGCGTGGCGTTGTCCGGTCCGCCTTCGGTCATCAGCATGACAATGATGAAAGAGCCGTTTAAGGTGGTCATGACGATGTTCAAGGTGGATACTTTGATTTGCTCCCAAACGAGAGGAAGCGTCAGTGACCAGAATTGCCGCCATTCTCCCGCACCATCGATGCGTGCCGATTCAAATATGGAAGAGGAAATGTTCAAGATGCCCGCTATCAGCAGCAGCATGTAAAAACCGATTCCTGCCCACACGCTTGGCAGAAGCAGCGCCCACAAGGCCAGATGGGAATCGCCCAGCCAAGCCGTTTCCACTTGTTTCCCGGTGAACCATGACAGGAAGGAGTTTAAAAATCCGAGATTGGGATTATATATAAACCGCCACAATACACCGATGACGACGACGGAGATGACGTTCGGAAAAAAGAACAAAGCGCGGTAGAATCCGTTTTCCCTAAACCGGAAACGAGTGAGCCCAACCGCGAACAAAGTCGCCAAAGCCATAATCAGCAGCACTTTCCAAAAAACGAGGAAGTAATCGTGCCAAATCGCCTGTAGAATGATTTTATCCCGCCACATTTGGGCGTAGTTGTCCAATCCGATGAATTTCATCGAGGAAGAGCTTCCCGTCCACTCGAATAAACTCGTGTATATGCCTTTTGCCATCGGATAAAGCGTAACCAGGCAGAACAAGATGAATGTCGGCCATATAAATACCGCCAAAAATAACAGCCGCTGACTCGAGGTTTTATGTCTGTTTCCGGAATCTGAAGAGTTCTTCATCTTGTCACCCCATTTCTTTTACAGCCAGCATGGCTGCCCCATTAGCGGGGCTGCCGAGCGGGTGCCGCAGTTGTGTTGCCCAGTTGCCGAGATGCTCCCGGAGTGGGTCTAGGATGAGGCTGCCCATTTGGAACACGCCTCCCGCGTAGGACATGAGCGGTCTCTCGTTCCAAGCGATTCGATCAATCAAGCTCAGCAAAAGCTCCGAAAGGTGCTTGGCCGCTTCTTGCAAAATGCGGCGGGCGACGAAATCTCCTTGCAATGCGCAAGCTCCAACATACTCCGTCAATGCGGCGATATCTTTCCTGCTGAAATCACCGTAAGTCCGGTCGATCAAATCCTCCTCGGTGACGAAACCGATTGCCGCCTGAAGCGTTTCTGTCAATAGAGTGCCTTCCCCCCGCCCGTCAAGCTGCATGGCAACCGCCCTCAGCGCCTCCCGTCCGATATCGTAGCCGCTTCCTTCGTCCCCGAACAAAGGACCAAACCCTCCGCATTGACGGATCGTGCCATCCGGTCCGATAGCATAAGCCATTGAACCGGTACCGGCGACGACGATCAGGCCCGGCCCTCCGCCCAAAGCCCCTTCCAACGCGATGCGACAATCGCCTAATCCCGTCAGCTTGGCTGTCGGAAACGCTTCGGACAGGAGCCTCATCGCCCAATAGCCTTGGGGTTCCCGTATGATGGACGCCGATCCGATGCATATACTGAGCAGGTCCCCTTCACGTTCGGATAGGCAAGCTTTGATTCGGTACAGCAATTCGCGCAAGTTCGCTTGCGTCGTATCGTTGCCATCTACGATAGAGTTGATGCCGCCCGCAAACACCGAAATCGATTCTCCGCTCTCCAAATCAAGCAGCAACGCTTCCGTCTTGGAGCCTCCGCCGTCAATTCCCACTGCAAACGACTTCAAATGTCATCCATCCTTTCCGCGCGAGTGATCCGCTTCACCTTGGCGTTGTGGTCATCCCCTTCTTCAACATTGGCGCTCATGTAAATTGGGGGAACGTATCCTTTTTCCAAACAGTTTTTCACCGTTTGCACGATGATGCCGTTAATGATGAATGCCCCGATAACCGTTGAAGACGGGCCGACAGACAAACCCAAATCTTCGAAGTAAACGGCGGCATCTCCGTCGCAGCCGCAGTTGTCCAGAACGATATCCGCGACTTCATACAATTTCTTCCCGCTCCTGTGTCGCGAAGTAGCCTGAAGGGATTGGGTCAGGTTTGTAACGGCAATGACCTTGGCTCCCCTGGATTTTGCCCCCAACGCCATCTCGATGGGCACGGCATTGCGCCCAGAGTTGGAAATTACGACCAGCACGTCCCCTTCCGCTACCTGGTGCTCGTCAAGCAATATTTCCGCATATCCTTCCATTCGCTCCATTTTCGTGCTTTTGGTGGCGCCCTCGTGAAGCATCAATCCGCTTTCCAGAATCGGAACAATATCCATGAGTCCGCCCGCACGGTAGAACGCCTCCTCCGCCAACATGTGTGAGTGCCCGGTGCCGAACAAAAACAGTTTATGGTCGGTTATTAGCGACTTGGCAAAACATTCAGCGGCTTGTCCCATCGCTTCCTTCTGGGTTCGAATCACGGTCCTCAAGATTTCTTCGATTTTTGCAAAATACGTGTCCAATAAGTACACCCCGTTCAATACTTTTTCGATTTCACCGCTTCGGCGGTGGATAAAATCATGGCGATCGAAGCATCGAAATTTTCTAGCGATGCCGCAACCATCAGTGCATCTATAACGCTCAATTGAGTCATCAACGAAGGCATCCCGCCGCTCTCGTACGGCGCCTCGTTGACGGCGCTTCGGAGGATCACTTTGCTCGTTTTCGCCAGAGGCGAGCGCGGGTGGCCGGTGACGGTGACCGTCAAGGCCCCGTTTTTCTTCACGATTTCCGACGCTTCGACAATTTCCTTCGTACTTCCCGATTGAGAGATCGTGATGACCACGTCCCCCGGCCTCACGAGTGCCGTCGCCATGGCGATCGATTGGCTGTCGGTGTATGCGCGGGTCATCAACCCGATACGGGTAAAACGATATTCCGCATATTCCGCCACCGTTCCCGAAGTGCCTACTCCGAACAGGTAAATCATCCTCGTCCTGCTGATCGCCTTCGCCGCGCTTTCCAATTGTTCAAGATCGAGACTTTGAACGGTCCCATTTAAGGCTTGAATGTTGTTGGCGTACATTTTCTGAATGGCGATTTCGAGACTGTCTTCCTTTCGGATGTTCTCGTAGATCGCCTGCGTTCCAAATGATGAGCTGTGACGGGCCAATGTCATTTTCAGGTCCTGAAACCCGGAAAATCCCGCTGCCTTGCAAAACCGGATGACCGTCGCCTCGCTAACACCGCTTCCAATCGCGATTTCGGCAATGTTGCTTTTTATCGTTTTCTCCGGATTTTGCACAATATAATCCGCTACGGATTTCTCCGATTTCCTAAGCTGACTGTAAATGTTTTGGATCATCTGAAGCGCATCGCCCGAATAGCTGCCGCTGACATAGCCCTTTTGTGCATTGTCCATATCGGATTCTCCAATCGGTTGTGGAAATGTACTAAAATTTCATAATTCTTATGATGTATATGTTTCTTAACTACATTTTTATAATATCATATGTCATATTTTCTGACAAGATTATTTCTTATGCGACAAAAAATACGCATAGATCGCTAAAAACTACTATTATGTGTAAGGTTGTCTCTCGAAATGCGAAAACATGACGTTAAATGGATGAAAAAAATTTTCGGATTATTTATAATTGAATTCCCCTGTCCCATTTCTTTTGTTGTCGCATTTCCACCGATGTCCATCGTGCGAATGCCGCTGGCCAGTACGTCTTCAACGATTTGCAGGAGCTTGGCGCCAAGCTCCTCTTCGCCGAAATAATCCAGCATCATTTTACATGTTTCATCAACTTCATCTGAGCATCATGAAGCAGATCAATCTCGTAATGCATAATGAAGGCAATCCTAGCAACAACATTCTGCCCCATGTTCCAAACATTCGGCAGTTGTTCGAAAAGCCAATCGTCAAGGGAGCCTTAAGCAGTGTACTTGGACCGGATTATTACATGCATCCACATCGCCACTGTCATTATAACCAACCGGGAAATTCGACGCCGGGTGGCGGAAATTGGCACAAGGACGGCTATTGGTCTTCCATGCGCAGCCATCGTCCGTGGTGGGCGATGTTTCTATTACCCCACGATATTACCGAAGATTTTGGGCCTACTGCGATCATGCCAAGCAACCAATATTATGAAAAATTTCTTGGCGACCGAGGTGAGCCTCTGCTGCCCACAGGCAAGGCGGGTACTATTGTGCTAGTGCATTTCGACTTGTGGCATAAAGCTTCGCTTAATGTATCAGAACTAGATCGTTGTATGCTTAAGTTTAAATTTCTCAGATTGAGCGCACCGGAGATTCCGAGCTGGAATCATCGAAGCAGGGAGATGAAAATGCGACCGATCGCAGGCGACCGGCGGACGAATTGGGACGGATCGGAGCAGCGGCGGCTTTATGCGCTCCCTCGCTAGGGCTTCTATTAAAGATCAAGTGGAAACGATCGCTTTGAATGCAGCCTATGCGCTTGGACAACTTGAACCACAAGGGATTGAAATGCTGATTAGTCACATTACGGAGGGGTCTAGCCTGACAGCGGAAAATGCTGCATATGGATTACAAGGAGCGGAGCATAAGGATGAGAAGCGCAGAGCGTTGGCGGTTTTCGTACTCGGGATGATAGGATCTTCCGAAGGTGAAGTGGTACTCTCGCTTATATCAAGCTTGTAGGATCAGAGCGAATGGGTTCGCCGAAATGCGGTTGAATCATTAGGTATGATCAAGAATGCTGGAGAACAAATTGTTCCGGCTTTAGCGAAAGTATTGAAGTATTCTCAACTATGCGAAACTGATGATGCTTCAGTATCGAATAATACGGAATCGAAAAAGTCGTATGCAAGCCATCAGCCATACATTACCAATAAGATCGGATATACTGCGGCACTTTCACTGCTGCGCATCGGTAATGCTGGCGATGAGAAGGAAGCTAACCGCTCCATGGAGCGAGCGCTTTACTGCAAAGACCGTTACGTCAGAGCTTATGCAGCGGAAGCACTCACCCATTTTAGAACGGAGGAAGCGGTTGATATCTTAATCCGTTTTTACCGTTCTTCCCGCTGGTGTGTAAAAACAACAACCGCGTTTACTCCGGAATCTTTGATATGCCTTGGTAACCGGGCGCTGCCGTATGGCCCGAACAATAAAGGTAAAGACAAACTTCATCACTTCCCAAACACAAAAACAAAATTCCGATGATACTTGTCAACAAGCCGGCGATAGGAAGATTAAAATGGAAGCTCAATGCCGAATTCACGTGCGGCTTTGTCAAGAACTTCCCTGTGGTCCATGTCCACGGGTATACCGATGATACCCCACTCACGTTCCCGCTCCGTTTCAAGAACGCCCGGCAGCGTGGCCCTGTCAAATCCAGGGAGAGGCTGCATCCCGGAGGTCAATTGCATATACCTGTCCATCTCATGTTTAAAATCATTTACCGGCGTAAACTTGGCAATATCCAAAGCGATGATGAGCGATCCTTGATCGGCACCTTGGTACCGACGTTGCGCCCGTTCCTCCTCCACCGGTACGCCGGCCAGAAATCCTCCCAAAGCCTGGCACATGAATCCCAGCCCCATGCTGCGGAAGACTAAACCCGGGGCTAAACGAATAATGTCCGACTTATGCGGAGAATCGTCGTACAGGTCGTGCATCGCTCCAAAGTCCAACACCATCGCAGAGGAAGTTCCCGACGGTACGGCAAACGACATAGGAGATCCCCCAGCAGCCTGCATGATGGATTGATTGGCATTCAAGGATAATTGATGCCCGGATGTCACATAAGCGATCAAATCGTGTTCAACCAGTATGCGGGAATAAATGCCCGCGGCCCCGATGTGCCCGTGATTGCGGGTAACGGCGACGGCGATTCCGCTTGTCCGGCACTGCTCGACTAACGCTTCGGCTGCACGGTACGCAGGAAAATAGCCCAAGCCTCCGTCACCGTCGACAAGCAAGGTGGAAGGAGTTTTACTTACGATCCGAACCTCAGGGTTCGGATTGATCAGTCCGTCGCGCATAATTCGTGCATAAGCGGCTATCTGTCTGGACCCATGACTGAAAACGCCGCGCAAATCGTTATTTACAAGAAACTCCGCCAAAAAAATGCTCTTCTCTTCTGGCATTCCCGCTTGCTTCGCGAGGGAAGAAACGAAGTTCTTCATAATCTCGGGGGCTACGCTTACATAATCGTTAGGCAATATGTTCATCTCATACTCTCCTCGTAAAGGGTTTTCTGTGGACGGGTAATCGGCTTCAAGAAATAGTATAATCATTCCTCAATTCGATTAAAAGAGCCTGTTTCAAAAGCCCTCAATATTAATATCCTTGACTACCCCGTTAGTCATAATGAACGAAACGGCTCCCATCGCTTAACGTAGGTTACACTTGGTCATAATGTTACTACCCAAATCAAATTCAAGTGTAGAGCTACACACGAAAAGGAGCCGATTACTATGAAGGATGTACAAAAATTTGTTGGTTTAGTCGCCTCTAAAGATACTATTGCCGTTGCGATTGCTGATCCAGGTCGTGGAGAGCCTAGATTTCACAGTACCATTCAAAATAAGCCAGAAAACATTCGCAAATTAATGAAAAGTTTAGGTGATCCTGAAAATCTATTTGTTTGTTATGAAGCCGGATCCTCTGGTTATGGAATCTACCGATTACTTTTATCTATGGACATTGAATGTATAGTTGTAGCCCCTACCCTTATCCCAAAGCGTTCTGGCGATCGAGTAAAAACAGACAAAAGAGATGCAATCCGATTAGCCCAGCTACTACGTGCTGCAGAGCTTACTTCTGTATGGGTTCCAGATGAAGACCATGAAGCATTGAGAGACTTAATTCGTGCTCGTCATGATGCCCCCGTGAGGATTTACAAAGTTCTCGTCAGAGACTTGTTCATTTCTTACTTCGTCATGAAATACGTACCCCGCAAGGGGTTCGAAATTGGTCTGTCAAACATCTTGAATGGTTAAAACGATTAACATTTGAAAGAGCTTCTCAACGAATTGTGTTTCAAGAATATCTCCATACCATCCATGAAGTTGAAGATCGTATGAAACGAATCGAAGCTCAGATCCATGAAGAAGCCCTTCAAAGTGAACATGCAACCGTCATTCAAGCTCTTCAAACTTTGAGAGGTGTCGCAGAGGTCACAGCCGTTACTTTAGTAGCTGAAATCGGACAATTTTATCGCTTTTCTAACCCGAGACAATTGATGTCCTATGCTGGGCTCGTTCCTAAAGAATACTCTAGTGGATCAAATCGTTGGCAAGGTTCAATTACGAAGACAGGAAATTCTCAAGTTCGGCGTTCCATTGTAGAAGTCTGCTGGTCTTATCGTCATCAACCATCTCTTAAAGGTGAATTACTTAAACGTCAGGAAGGTCAAGATCCTGAGGCAAAACGTATTGCCTGGAAGGCTCAGCACCGTCTTCATATGAAATATCATCGTATATCAGCTAAAGGAAAAGGAGGAAAAGGAGCTGTTGTTGCTGTCGTTAGAGAATGGCTAGGATTTATTTGGGCTATCGGTTGTACCATTGAGAATAAACAAAGAAGTGAATCAAATGTTGCTTAACGAAATGAAAGTAAACTTATGTATGAAATGATCGTATCTCAGACCTATTTGTAATTGAAGAATTGGCTCGGAGGCAAACCCCCGGGAAGGAGAACCCTCATGTTACGCTATGCACTAAGTTCGAAGAACTGAACGTGCGTCGTTAGTCCGAGGCAGCTCCGTGACGGATGGAATGTAATGTGGTAACCAACCCACGAATATCAGACTGTATACCACCGTCAACGTTTTTGCCTTCGAGCCAAGTTTTTAAGGTTATCCTTGTTCAACTCGTAGGATTTTGGGTTGGAAGTTGAGCAAGGGATAACTATTCATTGATTCAATAAACACCAATTAAAAACATTTGGGTGTGGTGGGTCGACAGTTTCGTTCATATCAGCGTAATAGATCTGTTTAATCGATTATGGTTGCCAAACTTCCCATATGT
>NZ_JBHSOW010000095.1:0-69979 GCF_042656405.1 Paenibacillus solisilvae
TAGTGCTGCCTTTTTCTGCAACTGTGGCCTTTTTCTGCAACTGTGGATTTAATTTTCATGGGAGTTCAGTCACTAATCGGGAATAGTTATGATTTGCTCCCCTTCTTTAGATAGGCCGATTATTGTTGGTGGAAGTGCACCATTTTGCCCAATTGAATTCTCATAAGTTATGAACCATATCCTGGTTCCACCCGACATTTGGATAATCTTAGCTTTGTTTTCCAACGACTGAACTTCGAAAATATCTGGATCTGTTATAACGCCGTATGAAAAATATAAAGCAATCTCATCCATATTGGAGTGAATTACTGATAAACCGCCGTCAGGATTAAGGTTAGTGTATCCTGAACCCGTTACCCATTCCCAATTATTCGATTGCTGCTTAAAAAATCCTGTACCCAAACCTTCGTTGTTTTTAAAGAAGACAAGCAGACCATTTCCAATCATCTCGGCATGCAAAATTCCTTCATTTTGAAAATCTGAAGGAAATTCTTTTTGAATTCTTTCTTTTATAGATTCTTCATTTTTTGTGCATCCACTAGCCACAAATAAAATCATTGTAATGACAACAATTATCCAAGGTTTTAAACGCAAATCGACTCCCCCCGATATATGATCACCTACCATAATTTTACGATTCCAAAGGTTGGAAAGTTGCGTTAAACTGCCCGTTAGGTGAACAAAGACTGCCGTTCATGCCGGCAGTCTACTCCTGGGTGTCTATTCAGCTATCGTGCCCATTTAGTTGAACAGGCCACCGATCTTGTCGGCAACTGGTGTCAGTGTGTTAGTCTCCCGTCAGCCTAATGACAAGTCGATATTGAACTTGGGATTATTTGTGTAAATACGGTTGGAGCAACAATACAAGCCCGATGATCGCACATATTGCAGTTCCAATTCGAGAAAATACAAAATAGGCAGTCGAAGGCTCGCGTGTTGCCTTCCAACCTTGGGTTATGCTCCAAAAAGTTTTTGGTTTTATAGTGGCGAACAAAGCGGCTCCAGTCCAAAGTACAGCGCACTGCCGTTTCGTACTCCCATCGTACCGAGGCGCTCTTTTTTTTTTGCAAAGCGGAAATATAACGCTCTACAGGAATGCGAACGGGCAGTTTAGTCATAATGAACGAGGCGGCCCCATTCGCTTAACGTAGGTTGCGTTTGGTTACAATGTGTAGTGGATTCTACTTAAAACACATGCAGAGCTACACTCGAAAGGAGCCGCTAATATGAAGGATTTCACAAAATTTGTTGGTTTAGACGTATCAAAAGATATCATCTCTGTTGCTGTCGCAGATACTGGTCGTGGTGAACCACGTTTCCTAGGGAACTTTCCACACACACCTGAAGCCATGCGTAAACTCATGAAGAAAATTGGAACACCGGAGCAATTGCACGTCTGTTACGAAGCTGGACCAACGGGGTATGGTCTCTTCAGGTTTTTGTTATCGCTTGGAATTGACTGTGTTGTTGTTGCGCCAACACTCATTCCAAAGCGTGCTGGAGATCGTATCAAAACCGATCGAAGAGATGCATTACGATTAGCACAACTTCTTCGAGCCGGAGAACTTACGCCTGTTTGGACCCCAGATGAAGATCATGAAGCGTTGAGGGATTTGGTTCGTGCTCGTCATGACGCAAAAGAAGACTTGCACCGTGCTCGCCTTCGCCTTGTCCAGTTTTTACTTCGTCATGACCTGCGTTCACCAAAGGGTACACGAAACTGGTC
Source organism: Paenibacillus solisilvae (assembly GCF_042656405.1). Taxonomy (NCBI): domain Bacteria; kingdom Bacillati; phylum Bacillota; class Bacilli; order Caryophanales; family Paenibacillaceae; genus Paenibacillus; species Paenibacillus solisilvae. The sequence goes on from NZ_JBHSOW010000095.1 coordinate 1,727, forward strand.
CGTCACACATCGAGAATGGCTGCATGGTCTTCGCTTTGAAAAATCTTCATTACGAATGGTATTCCAAGAATATCTTCATGCCATTGATGAAGTGACGGATCGAATAAAACGAATTGAAGCTGAAATCCATGAACAAGCAACATGCAGTACTCACGCCCCTGTTATCCAGGCTCTTCAAACCATGCGTGGCGTAGCAGAGGTAACCGCAACCACGTTAGTAGCGGAAATTGGGCAGTTCTCTCGCTTTTCAAGTCCCAGGCAGTTAATGTCGTATGCAGGTCTCGTTCCTAAAGAATATTCAAGTGGTGCTAGTCGTTGGCAAGGATCCATTACGAAGGTTGGGAATGCTCACATTCGTCATGTCATCGTAGAATCTGCTTGGTCCTATCGCCACTCTCCTTCTCTAAAAGGACAACTCCGCTCTCGCCAGGAAGGCCAAGATCCAGAAGCCAAGCGTATTTCCTGGAAAGCTCAACACCGATTGCATCAGAAATATGAGGGCATTACTTCTCGGGGGAAAGCCGGGAAGCAAGCTGCTGTTGCTGTTGCCAGAGAACTCATCGGGTTCGTTTGGGCTATTGGGTGTGCCATTGAGAAGAAGCAGTCGGAAACAATATTAATCGCTTAGTTTGTACGGAATGCGTAAAACTACGGGGGATTTGAAATCTTGGCTCGGAGGCAAACACCGGTAAGGAGAACCCTCATATTAAGCTATGCACTAGGCAAGGATTTTTAGCCGAACGTGCGCCTTTAGTCCGAGGCAGCTCCGCGACGGATGGATTGAAATGCGGTACCCAACCCGCGCATATCAGACTGTTAACTACCGTCAACGCTTTGCCTTCGTGCCAAGATTTTAAAGCAATTCCCCCTTATAAAATGATTTTTGAAAAGAGGTATTGACCGCCTCGTTCATATCAGTTTAATGATCAAAAATAATAAGCAGGAGATAATATCGTAACTCCGAATTGTTAAAGTATAAAAATATTAGGAGTTTAGAAAAGGGGTATCTACGTAATTTTATTGCGTAAAACGATCTTATTACGGTAATTACGAATTGAATTTCGTAGAATAAAAGTTAATATGACATATCCGAAAACCAAATTTCACATTTTACTATACTGTGACAAGATGTTAATCGATTGGAAGGAATTAGTAATTCTTGATAGAATAAATATGAAGATGATCAGGTAATAAATTTGTACACATAAGGAGATAAAACTATGGCAAAAAACAAATTACTAAGAATGGACAATGTTGGCATCGTTGTAGAATCCCTTGATGACGCAATCTCTTTCTTCGAGGAGATTGGCTTGAAGCTCGAAGGGCGAGCTACTGTCGAAGGTGAATGGGCTGGTCGCGTAACCGGGCTGGGTTCACAGTGTGTAGAGATTGCTATGATGGTTACCCCAGATGGCCACAGCCGACTTGAACTTTCGCGATTTCTCACCCCTCCTACTATATCAGATCACCGAACTGCTCCTGTAAATGCCCTCGGTTATCTACGCGTCATGTTCACCGTTGAAGACATTGACGAAATGGTATCCAGACTCACTAAGTATGGTGCTCAGCTCGTTGGCGAAGTGGTTCAGTACGAGGACTCGTATCGGCTCTGCTACATTCGTGGAAATGAAGGACTTCTAATCGGTTTGGCGGAACAACTCGGTAATAAATAAGTGACGAGACTTACATGACCGAAAATTCATAATGACGAAGAATATCCTCGACAAGAACCGGTATGGGTAGGGATAGGCTCTTGTGACATTTTCTTGCTCTTTCTCTTGCATTGGCAGAACATCAGCCGGCGGTTCAAGGAATTGTATTTTCCGTCGGACTTAGTGTGGAGAGCGAAGGCCGTCGCGGACTGCAGGCGCGCCTATGAAGGGGTCATTCGGGGATTTGAATAATAGAACAAGGATTTTAAAAACAAAAAAGCTCCATCCCGCTAGAGATGGAGCTTATCAGATGATTCGATGTCAAAACAAGCTGCTGAGCATAACGCATACGATGATCAGCTTAAGCAGACCCACAGGAGCAGCATGCCCACGATGCTTCCCGGAATCTGAAGATGGAGAGCTTGCTGTACCGCGTTTCCTGCCAAGGAAAACAGAAAGAGCAGAGCAATCTGCAGGAACACCTTCATGAACTTCATCGCAAAATAACGCTGCCTTCTTCCTTAGTCAATAAGCGCGTACTTTTTATCGATTTTCGCTACGAGCGAGTAATTCGGATCGACCATGTTGCCCACATACAGTTCGCCGATCTGAGTCAGTGCCTGATAAGCCTCCCATTTGTCCCATCCCAGCTCTTCAAGCCAGACAATTAATTCAGCGTATGCGATACGGGCAGCATCCTCCATCGGACGGGCGCTTCCTACGACCATATATTCTGTATCGCTTTCAATTCGGGGCCAATTAATAGACTTATTCTTGATTAAGTCGAATTGAATCGTCACTTTAGCGGAAATTTCAAGTGCCACGCCGCATAATTCGCCTTGGCCTTGACCGCCGTGAACATCCCCCGTAAAGAAATACGCTCCGGGCACCCGAACCGGCAAGTAAATCGTATTTCCCGGCTTCACATCAGGTACGTCCATGTTGCCGCCATGATCATATGGGGTGATGGAAGAAATGGCTTCCAATGCGGGAGCTGTACCGATCGTCCCTAAAAAGGGGCGCCAGGGAAAAGAGAGTCGTTTATTGTTGGTCAAAACCCCATCCTCTAACTTATAAATCCATACCTTTTCAGGGATAGGCTCATTTAAAGTACGCGTGATGTTGGTATTCGATAGTCCTCCAAAATTAGGAATCAATGCACTTACCGCATAATCCCGGGTCGGTTCAATTTCGATAATGCGGGCAACCAAAGTATCCCCCGGTTCAGCCCCTTCAATATAAATCGGTCCTGTCTGAGGATTTGGGTTGGACATAATTTGTGAAGGGCGGTCGGTTTCTTTAGAAATTTGATCCGTAAACGCATCTTTGGTATAGATGGCTACCGTTTCACCTGGTTTAACAGTAGCGATCGGCTCTTCATATTTTCCATATACGTAACTATAAGCTCCGGGTTGTCTAATTTCTCGCATTGATAGCAACTCCTTAATATGTGATGAGTTATACAGCCAGATAACGTTGAATCGTTCTGTAATCCGATAAATCTTCCCTGGGAATCTCTCCGACAATACTTCCTTTATCCATGGCATAACAACGATGGGACATCTTCTGGATCATCGCAATGTTTTGTTCCACAAAAAGTACGGTTAAACCCAGTTCGCCGTTAATTCGGCCAATGGTTTCGCTGATTTGTTCAACCAGATTCGGCTGAATCCCTTCCGACGGCTCGTCAAGCAGTAATAAATCCGGATTCCCGACCAGCGCGCGGCCAATCGCAAGCATCGCTTGTTCACCGCCGCTCAGCGTACCGGCCATTTGTTTATGGCGAGTCTTCAATTTGGGAAAGAAATCGTAAACCAGGTCATAGTTCTTTGCAGTCTTTTGTTTGTTGATCTGTTCACCCATTCGGATGTTTTCTTCCACCGTTAGTCTGGGGAACATTCCGTGCCCCTGGGGAACGTAACCTATGCCTAGATGAGCGCGCTCATAAGGTTTAAGACCGACCATATTCTGGTCTTTAAAAACAACATTACCGCTCTTGGCTTTAAGAAGACCGATAATCGTCTTGATAAATGTGCTTTTTCCGACTCCGTTCCTGCCGATAATCGAAACGACTTCTCCATTTTGAACGTTGATATTTACATCGCGCAGGATCATGACCTTGTCATACCCGGCGACCAGGCCTTTCACTTCAAGCATTCGCCATCCCTCCGGCAACGTAAGATGTTGATCATGAATGGGGATTTAAATGCTCCCCAAATAAATCCTGATCACGTCTTTATTAGATTCAATTTCGGACATGCTGCCCTCCGCAAACGGCTTGCCGTAATGAAGCACGGTCACTTTCTCTGCCATGGTCCGAACAAACTCCATGTCATGATCAATAAATAAAATGGTTAACCCCGCCTTGTTGAGAGAACGTACCAATTGAGCCGTAAACTCCGTTTCTTCCGGCCCCATACCGGCAGCAGGTTCATCCAACAAGAGAAGGTCCGGTTTTGAAGCCAATGCCATGGCAATCTCTAGCCATTGCTGCTGTCCGTGCGATAAATTTTTCACGAGAGGATTGCCTAAGTTCTCAATGCCCACCAAATGGATCAGACGATCGATTTCTTCATGAATCTTGCGCACCGGCACATAGTTCTGAACGGCAATTCGCATATTGTCCCGAAGCGAAAGCTCGCCATAAACGCCGGGTATCTGCATTTTGATGCTAAGACCAAGTCGCGAACGTTTCCATGTATTCAAGTGGGTAATGTCTTGCCCTTTGAACCGAATCTGTCCTTGAGTAGGAGCGTACAAACCCATGATCAGCTTAAAGACTGTACTTTTGCCGGCGCCGTTCGGCCCAATGAGGCATCGCAGCTCGCCGCGATCCACCTTCATGTTTACGCCGTCTACAGCCGTTAGTCCGCCAAACTGCTTGATAATGCTTTGCAGTTCCAATAGCGGTTCTGTGCCGGATACGTCTATCGCCTGCGCTGTACTCGTTACATTACTTTTCATGCAAAACCTCCTTGACAGGGTTTATTTCGTACGAGGCCCGTGCCTTCGGCCGCAGCTTCAGCGAATCAAGCCAATTGAAAAGGGCAACGAGCATTCCTTGCGGCAAAAGCAAGATGACAACCAATAACAGCAAGCCCAGGATGACCAGCGCATATTGATTTCCGTTCGCAGACAAGTACTGAGCGAACCATAAATAAATCAGCGTGAAGATCATTCCTGCGGTTAAATTCTTCCGGCCGCCTGCAGCTACTAGGACAACCGGAAGCGTCGCTGCGCTTAGGCTCATGGTGGATGGAGTCATGTAGCCTCCCCAACATGCATACAAAATGCCGCTAAGCGATGCCAAAGCTCCGCCTAATGCAAACACCATCGTTTGAATAAAAGGAACATTGTATCCGAACATCTTGCTGCGTTCCCGGTTTTCCCTGATGGCAATGAGCGCGTACCCCCAGCGCGATACCACAAGCAATCGAAGGGAAATGTATACGACCAAAAGCAGGATCAAAATGAAATAATAAAGATTGTTGCCGACAAGCGAAAATGATCCGATGGAAATGGTAGGTATACTATTAATGCCGTTATAGCCGCCGAGCGATACATTGCCGATTTTCCATTCAGGCCCTGCCGTTTGTGCCATAAACGTTTCAATAGCCAGCGTCACACACAACGTGATTAATCCGACAAACATATCGTTGACGCCGCCATAAAAAATAATGTAACCCAATAACCATGAAACCAGCCCTGCAACCACTACTCCCAATATAAAAGCGACCAAAGTAAATGAAGGTTGAGTGACATTCAGCATCAAAATTCCATAGAAATAGCCGCCGATTCCAAAAAACAGAGATTGGCCGGAACTGAAAATGCCCGCATATCCCCAAATGAGCGCTACACTCAGCGAAATAAAAACCATCGAAAGAAAGCTGGCCAAATTTAACACTTTGTAAGCGGATGTCATAAGGGGATAAACGATCAGAAATAAAAATAGCAATGTCGCAATCATATTTTCTGTATTCATTTTTATTTTCATAAAATTACCTCCTTTTCATTGCGATCTTCTCTGCGATTCCAGAAAAACCATTCGGAAGAATTCGTATAAAGATAATCGCAACAATCAACAAACCTAATTTGCCAAAATAGGTCCCAAAGAAGGTCGACAAGGAACTGTGCACGATGCCTAACGATCCGCTGGATAATAAAGTTCCTACCAGAGGATTCCCTCCGCCTACAATGACCGTGACGAAGCTCTCCATGATAAATCCGGAGCCAAAATTAGGGGTAATCGAAGCCATCGGCGCATAGAGAGCACCGGTTAAGCCGGCAAATGCCGATCCTAGCATAAACGTGACGGTATACATTTTATTCGTATTGGTCCCTAAGCTGTTGGCAATCTGATGGTTTTGCATCGTCGCTCTGGCACGCAAACCAAACTTCGTACGCATAAATAACCAAAGCATAAAAGCAAGCAACGCGATGGCACATACGATTAACAATACACGATACATTGAGTAAGTAGCTTCTCCAACGGTGAAGGACCCTAACGGAGTCGATGCGCCCCCTTGAAAGGTGGGACCCATCATAATCAGCATTCCTTGTCCCAATATCATGCTAAGGCCCCAGGTCGCTACCACCGAATCCATGGGCCTTCCATACAAATGCCGAATAATCAGTCTTTCAATGACAAAACCAAAAATACCTACACAAACCGCTGAAATAGGAATCGCTAAAAGCAATGGAACGTGTGCGAGCGTAAGGAAGTTCACGGCGTAGGCCCCGAGCATAATAAATTCCCCATGAGCCAAATTTACGATTCCCATCATACCAAATATGATCGCCAATCCAATTGCACACAGGACTAGGTACGAGAAGCTATCGAGAAATTGGTAGATCATATTAAAAATGCTGTATAAAATTTGCATCCGGGGTCTCCTTTCGGTTTCAAGTATGCAGGGATTGGCACCTTTTTCATGATTCCATACTGCACCAAGAGCAGATCGCATCTTGGTCCAGCATGGATGAAAAGGACCAGATAATTAATCCAGCGGTGTATATTGCTTATTGTCGTTCTTCTGCGTCAAGTCAACGCCTTTTTCCTTCGACAACCAATCCGGGTGAATCTGCTCCAACTTTTTCACGAATTCAATGTTTTGTTTGTCATCGGTGCGAATTAACCAGAGATCTTTGATCACATGATGCGTCTTGCCATCGATCGTTACTTTGCCCGCAGGGCCATCATAGCTGATCCCGCTTTCCAGAGCTTTAATAACAGCTTCTTTGTCCGTGGTGCCGGCTTTTTCCACCGCTGCCTTATAGAGATAGAATGCGGTATATTCGGTTTCGGCTTCCATCCCGATATACGGATCATCCGGGAATTTCTTTCTGTAATTATCTACAAATTGCTTCGCTTCTGGCGATTTTGTTGCCAACTCTTCAATAAAAGGAGCTGTGACATACATGTTGGCAAGCGCCGGCGGTTTAAACTGCTTGTGTTCATATGCCTCTGCAATCGTTACAGTTGAAGCCATCGGTACTCCCTTGATTCCCGATTTGCCCCATTGCTCGAAGAAGGAATATTGCGGTCCTCCAGCCAACAAAGTAATCAGAATATCAGGCTTCGCCTGTTGGATTTTGTTGATGCTGCTGCTAAATTGCGAGACGCCGAGAGGCACGAATTCTTCGCCAATGATTTTGCCGCCATTCTCTTCCGCAACCTTCTTGACCCATTGAGCGGTAATTTGGCCAAAGTTATAGTCAGCAGCAATGGTATATATATTGGGCCCATATTCCTTGATCAAATCCGGCAGCAAGGTGACCACTTGGTGATCCGGCACAACTCCGGTAGCAAACGTATAATGGTCGGCTACACCGCCCTCATACTGTTGGTTATAAAAGTACAACATTTTATTTTGATCCATAATGGGGCGGATAGCTTCACGAGAAGCGCTGGTAATCCCACCAAACACAACATCGACTTTATCTTCAAGAATTAATTTTCTTGCCATTTCCTGATACCGTTGGTTATTAGACTGCGGGTCAGGAGCAACCAGTTCAACCTGGCTGCCCATAATACCGCCGGCATTGTTGATTTCTTCAACAGCAAGTTGAGCCGCATGGTATTTATACTGGCCGACAATCGCAAAATCCCCCGATTGATCCTCGAGCAAACCAATTTTAATCGGTGTTTTATCTCCGGAATCTCCTGAACTCGTACTTGATGCAGGCGTTGAAGAACTGCAACCCGCTAAAATAATTGTTACAGATACTAAAAGAAGAACTACGAGACGAAACTTCGCAGTCATATGTACACCTCTCATCCATAAAGTAAGTTCAAGAATGTTCAACAATGCCGAGAACTACATTTCATTTCACATTTCATATTTAATAAATCTAATATATATCACCTCCTAAAAAGCGGTAAGTGTACACCGTATTATGTATTGTGTATACACAATACGAGTGTAATATTTCATGACACAAATGATCGCGCACCTTTAATACTTCTCATTAATGTCAGGTTTCTTTCCATTAATTTATATTGTGGTAATAATTTTACTACGCGATCCTCATTTATGCAATATAGTTTTCTTGGATCTGTAATAAAACTTTCATATGATGTAATAATTCTTAACATTTAGTTAATGCTTCACAAGATACGCTTGCGATGAGGCAACGTGATGCAAAGTACCAATTAGCAGGCTTTGTTGAGCTCGATGACGCTTTTTTCGGCGGTGAAACCGAAGGAAAAAAGCGTGGCAGAGATACCGATCAGACCCCCGTTCTTGTCGGCCTCTCATTAAATGAGAGCGGTAATCCACAGTAACTGTGAAAGAAAACCCGATCATCTGGATTGGCTTCATAAGAAAATTTCCAATGCAAAAGCCTTTGTCGGCGGAACCTTTCATGGACTAGACAGCAAGCACCTACAAGCTTATTTGAATGAGTTTTGCTGCCGTTTTAATCGAAGAAAAATCCGAAATCGAGTTCTGGATCATCTCATGACTTTATGTGTTTCGTCGTTGAGAATTACCCATTCTGAGTTAGTGGGATAGCCAGAAACATTTATTATGAGCTCCGCTGATTGACTTGAATTTTTGTAACTGCTTAGGTTCATTAGAAGCTAAATTGGCCCTTTAAAGCGTTGGTGAGCGAGGAGAGAACGGGACGATGCTGTTTGAGCAACGTGGAAATGACGCTGCGCATAAGGGCAAATCGCTTTGCACCGGAGGCGGTGCGGAAGGAACCGGAAACTTTTTGCTTGACCTGTACCATGCGAAAGTCTCGTTCGGCCTGGTTGTTGTCAAATGGAATCCGGGCATCCCAAAGAAAGCGGAGAACGGCGAGTTGCCAGCTTTCTTGGAGCAGTTCGGCCATCCGGCCCGACCAGACCTGACCGTCATGCTCCGTAATCCCGCGGCACTCTCGCAAGAGATGGCATTACAAAGCGCATGACCGAAATGGTACCGATCTTTGAAGTAGGCTGGCCAGCAGTCATGCACCACGTCGCCCAGATAGAAGGGAAAAAAGCCGAGTTCATCCCTCTCCCGTAATCGACGGGAGACCTGAGCAGTAACGAATTTTTAAGAATTATCCATCGAGCTTAATTTTTACATTATTATTTTCTTTGATGTGTAACATTAATTAACATAAAAAATGAAAATGCCACTGTTTGATGGACCTTGAAACCGGCACCACAGTGGCAAATACTTGGATGCAATTAGTTATTCAATGATTCTTTCGTTCTTATTAAGTGATCTCTCATAGCAGCTGCCGCCAATTCTTCGTTCTTCATTTCTAAATGGTGAATGATATTGCGATGCTCGGACAAAACTTCGTTCATTCTGTTGTTCTTTTTAACCGATCGCATGCCAATAAGGTGGTATAAGTTATGCAAATTGTGAAGGACCTGCTCAATCAATTTATAGTCAACAAATTTCGTGATGGCAATATGAAAAGATTGATCGAAATTCAGAAATGCCACTTCATCATTTTGATTCATAGCCTCTTCTTGTTCCAGACATATTTCCTTCAATTCGTCAATTTGCTTCGGTGTGATGAATTTTGTTAATTTGATGATTACTTCGCTTTCAATTGAGGTTCTAATCAAGAAAATTTGTTCGATTTCGCTTTTGGAAACATTCCGTACCTTCATTCCTTTTCTAGGAACGGTTAAGATTAACCCTTCTCTGATTAGGTCTTGGAGCGCTTCACGAACAGGGGTTCTTGACGTATTTAATACTTCAGCCAATTTAACTTCGGTAAATATTTCATTCGGAGAAATACCCCCGTTTAAAATCACGTTTTTGATTTCCTTGTATGCCCGTTCTTTCGTCGTAAAAATTTTTTCTATCGGTGTTAAATTAAATTTAAGCAACTGTTATACCTCCTCCCGTATAGACTGTATACATTGTACATCATCAATCATAACACACATGTAAATGATTAAAAAAAATAACCGATGGAATCTTTGTAGGATCTCCAGATTTATACTTTTCCGTCCGATACCAAAGTCGCCCAAATACTCAAAACCTCCGTCGCAGTAGTAGACCCCTGGGTGCTCCTTCGGTACTTCGTACCAAAATCGCTCAAATTCAAAACCTCTGCGCTGCTTGGACGTTAGGCAAGGATTGCTTAATAAAAGGGCTGAACCAGCTTCGTAGTAAGCCGCTTCAGCCCTTCTATTAAGATCTTGGCAGATGATTCTCATCAAATATGAAAACTTCAGCGGCCGGGATGCCGATCGTGACACTATCAGATGGAGATGTGTCTCTTAGCCTGACCTTAAACGATTCCTTATACTCGCGCAGCCCATCATCAGCAAAAGGGATGTCGATCAACTTTTCCGTTTCACCGGACTTGAATGTCACTGATTGCGGCGTTTGATAAAAATCTTTGCCGATGATCGGAACATCGATCCGTTTCCACGATTCCCCGTCAGCAAAGGCGATGGTGCCGCTAGTTCAAAGAAAAGGTCAAATGCCATTATTTTCAAGAACTTTATATCCATTTTTCACTAGTACTTCATTTGCATAATTTATCTGTGGTTCTTCATCAAAGTTGATGTAAAGTTGTCCATTATATCCTTCACGACTTTCTAACAATATTCCTAATGTTTATGTTGTTTTCTCCTAATAATGATGCAACTCTTATACCCAAAGCCATTTCCCACATCATCTGAACTGCTTTATATTTCGATTCAGCTGAGTGGGTGTGTTGGATTCTGCCCATGAAAAATCCCCTCCAAGTTAACAGTAAGAGTCATTCTCTTATCTGTCTACCTAAAGGGGATAATATCATTCATCAGGAGTCATCTTTTTTAATGTCCATTGGTAACGCTCCGAATTATAGTACGCGTTGCCTAAACGCCATCCGCTGCGTTTTACTTAGTAAACAACTTCTCGGCATCATCCAGAGCCATGCTTTGACCCATAGAGGAATAATCCAGCCATCTTTGTCCATCGAGGATATAAACATGTTTATTTTTCACGGCTTTCAGGTTTTGCCACACAGCATTTTTCTCCATCTCTTCGAAATTGCTCTTCGCTTCACTCCCGACGCTGATAATAACGAAGATAGCGTCCGCGTCAAAATCCGGAAGAACTTCTTTGGAAATAACCTCGAAAGGCTTATCGGCGCCGATCTTCTCCACACCAACCGCCGGTTTCAGCTTCAGATCCTCAAACATAATCGGTCCAACAGGATTTCCAGTACTCATGACGCGTAGCTCCTTGGCTGTCATGCGAATAGCCATAACTCTGGCATCCGCGCCGAGCTCATTATGGACTAACGTTTGAACCCGCTCTGCTTTGGTTGCATAATCCTGGATAAAAGCATCCGCTTCCTTCTCTTTCCCCACATGCTGGGCAAGGAGCTTCAGGTGGTCGCGCCATGTTCCTTTATTCATATCTACAACGATCGTTGGGGCAATTTTCTCAAATTTGGAGAGGTCCTTGCCTGAATATTCTTCATCGAGATAGATGTAATCCGGCTTCGAGGCAAGCAGGGCTTCCATATCCGGATCGGATACGGTGCCGTATTTCGTAGCACCCTTCAGAAGATCCGCGACATGGGGCAGAAAGTCCTTCACATCGCCTCCCACTACCGAACCGATTGGCGTAATGCCAAGAGCAAGCAGGTTGCTTGTGATATGAATGGACATGGAAGCAATCTTCGCGTTGGCAGCGTGAACGATAAAGTCCGGTGCCGAGGCTGCCGTATCCGTGGAGGTATTCTCAGGCGCTGCAACCTCAGGTGTTATACCTTCAGCAGCCTCACCTGCTGTATTTTGCGATGCCGGTTTATTGGAGTTCGCCGATTGCCCGCAAGCGGCCAAAAGACCAATTATCATAATCATGGATACGAGTACCAATATCTTCTTCATTTCGTTGTCCCTCCATTGATGTGTAATTCTATTTGTTTGTTTTAAAGAGCAAGTAGAGAAAATAGGGTCCTCCAATGGCTGCGACCACAACCCCCGCCGGAATCGCATTAGGACGAAAAATAGAACGTCCTATGGTGTCTGCCGCGACGAGAATAACAAGACCTACCAGCGCCGCTACTGGAAGAAAATGCCGATGCTGCGGTCCGGCTAGCCGTTTGGCGATATGAGGTGCCGCCAGTCCGATAAAACCGATTCCTCCTGCCATCGAGACGCTGATGCAGGATAGCGCCACCGCAAGCGACAGCATATGAAGCCGGTTTTTCGTCACATGGCTGCCTACGCCTGACGCAACATCATCACCCAAAGCGAAAATATCCAGGGTTAGGGAGCGCATATAGATGAAGGGAACGATCAGCACAATCCATGGTAGCAGCGCCCATACATGAATCCAGTCTCTTCCCCAGACGCTGCCAGCCAGCCAACTGGCCGCGAAGGAATATGTATCCTCATCAAGACGCAATGACAACAGAAGCGTGATTGAGCTGATTCCGGCCGCAACGGCGATGCCAACCAGAATCAGGCGGATGGGCAGTAAGCCTCTGTACCGGTCATAGGCAAATATGAAAATTATAACAGCCGTCAATGCTCCCCCTGCAAAAGTAAACATAGGAATCAGCAGCGCGGATGGGCCCTCTATCGTGCGGAAGAAGGACACGAAGATAATAAGTCCGAATGCGGCCCCTGCATGAATACCAAGTATGCCGGGATCGGCAAGCGAATTTCGGGATATCCCTTGAAGTACGGCGCCGGAGATGCCAAGTCCAATGCCTGCAAGCATCGTAATCAGTATACGCGGAAGCCGGAAATCAAACATGATGATCGTCTCATCCGTCGAGCCGTTCCCAATCAACGTCCGTACCACGGCTAATGGGGATAAGCGAATCGTGCCCGTATTCAGGCTGATGAGAACAACCGCCAGTGCAACCAAAAATAAGACCAGACTGGCATAAACCGCTCGCCTTGCTCTTTTTTTGTCCTGCGCCTCGATGTCCATCTACAAATCTCTCCTTTCTTTACGCGCCAGATAAAGAAAGAAAGGCACACCTACAAGGGAAACCATTGCTCCTATTGCAAATTCTCTGGGAGGGCTAACCATCCGGGATGCAAAATCCGCCCAGATAAGCAATACCGCCCCCAACATAGCCGATAATGGAATCAATATACGATAATCCACTCCGATCAGCCGCCGCGCGATATGAGGAACAACTAGGCCGACAAACCCGATGGAGCCGGCCGCCGATACGGATGTTCCAGCCAAAATGACGGCCGCAGTCATGCCGAACAGACGGATTCTTCGGGTCCGCACACCCAGGCTCACAGCCGATTCCTCTCCCAGCGACAGGAAGGTAATGGAGCGTCCCATCGTAATGGACCAGACCAGAGTAAGAATAATCACGGGAACCAGCACCCTAAGATGCTCCCAGGTAACACCCGCTACCCCACCGGCATACCAGAAAGCCAGATCCTGGCTCAAATCGAAATATATCGCAACTCCGGTACTGAATGAATGAAGCATGGCTGCGACAACCGCTCCCGCAATTGTGAGCCGCAGGGAAGTAAGTCCGCCTTTCGCAGCCGAGCCAAGTCCTATAATAAACAAGGTAGTCAGCGCCGCTCCGATGAATGAGAAGATCATCAGCATGGAGTAGGATAAGCCAGGCAGGAAAGCAAAGCAGAGCGCAACAACGAACGCTGCCCCCGCATTGACACCAAGGATGCCGCTGTCCGCCATCGGATTCCGTGTGACCCCCTGCATAAGCGCACCCGACACCGCGAAGGCCATACCTGTAATCATGGCCCCCAGTACGCGGGGAAGCCTGAATTCATGAATGATCTGATGGGTTGTCACGTTAGAATCATAATGAAAAACGGCCGCCCATACTGTAGCAAGCGTCATATCTTTGGCGCCGTAAGATATTGCAAAAAACATGCTGAGCAATAATCCTGCCGCTACAGCGAAAAACCATATTCCTGTGATGAATCCTTTACTCCATTTCATAGTAGACGAGTTGAAAGGCCTCCCTCTTGCGATAATACTGATAATCATTATCAATAACTTTTTATATCTTACCACAGAAGTTGTTGAATGGCATTAATTAAGATTTAGAAATTCGGAACTTTTTTCGGCACGCGGTATCCTCCTGCAAAGCTAATATAAAAAGCAGATGGGGCAGCCTATCTGCTTTTTTTTTGAATATGTGATATTACGAAAAAAACAAGTCCTATCAAAAGTGAAAAGTCTAAAATAGATACACTAGAGTTAAACATTACATTTACCCTGGTTATTATAATGAGCGGAATAATAATAGAAAACATCGCGGCATTGTATGGAAAGTAAATAACAGCACCAAAGTAGTAATTTCCTGTAAATGTTTGTTCCAATATAAAGACACCAAAAATAAAAGAAAATAAAAACGAAATAACAGTTATCGTTCCTCCGATTAGACAACCGAGCACAATCCCCTCCATTCTACAATACTTTGATGTTGGTACCCCACCATTACCCACCCTAGCTTGCGTTTGCAGCTCCTTATTTTTCTCGCCGGCGGTCTTGTATTCGTCAACCAAGCCGGAAAGCGTATCGATCACAAAATAGTTATGTATCGAATTTTTACCCTCATTTTACTACTGTTATGTATCGAAAAAACCAGCCCCCTTATAGGACTGATTCGCCGAAGTACGTTTGGCCGTCAATGATAACTGAATAACCGCCGTTAACACAATTCGCTGAGGACGCCGCTTGCGCGGAGTTACCGAAACCAATTGCCGAGTATAAAACAATAACCGCTGCCAACAAAACTGCTGCTAATCTCTTCATACTGTGATTACCTCCATTTTTTAAAATAGCCTATCGGTAATCGCCGAGGTGGTATATAGGTTTGATCATCAATTATTCATTAACCATTTGCAGCTCCTTCATCTTTTATCCACACGATTTCATTACAACGTGCTGGAAGGTGACCGACTTGCACATGGAAACTAAACAAGATTACAAGGATGATTATAAGCTTCTTGCCTTTAACTTCTGTCATGCGTTCCTTCGCATAACAAAAAAATCCAAGTCAGATTATTGGCCTTGGCATGGACCTGACTTGGATATATTTTTGCTGACGATTATTGCAGCTTGTTCGTTTGCTGGTCTTCAGACTTTTTATCCTCCGTTATATCTTCAACGATTCCTTTCGTGGAGCTGCGAAATTCGCGCAGCGTGTCGCCTACTGCACGGCCAAGCTGGGGCAATTTCGAAGGTCCGAAGATAACCAAAGCAATGATGGCGATAAGGACTAATCCGGGAATTCCAATATTATTAAACATGGTTTAACACATCCTTCGTAGTGGCGTCCGATTTAGGAACGCTTCATTTTTTGCGAATACCAGGCGGATACAATAATGCTTAACTCGAACAAGAGAATCAACGGTACCGTAACCGATAAGTGGGAGACAAAATCAGGCGGTGAAATGGAAGAGCCTACAAAGACCAGCGCCAGATAGGCATATTTTCTGCTTTTCTTAAGCTTGCCCGGGTCGAGCATGCCTAATTTCGTCAAAAACAGGACGACGACCGGCATTTCAAACGTGACTCCTATCGGAAAAATAACGCTGAACATGAAAGAAAAGTAACGGTCAATTCCATATGTTTCCACTGCACCGATACTGCCGTTGATTTTCGCCATAAAGGAGACCATCGACGGAAACACAATATAATAGCTAAAGCAGACTCCTAGCAGAAAAAGCAGAAAAGATGCGGGTACAAAGGACAGAGTCCCTTTTGCTTCCCTTACGGTTAAACCCGGCTTTACAAAAGCCCAAATGTGATATAGCGCAAGAGGCAGCGTAAATAGAATGGAAACCAGAAAAGCGCATTTCATATAAATAAACATGCCATCTGTCATGGAAAATACATTCCACTCGATATTTACGGCAGCAGGCTGCGTTTTGATGTACAGCATAACATGGGGCGACACATACAAACCGACGCAAAGCGTAATAAAAAACCAAATAATAATATAAACCAGACGTTTTCTAAGCTCGGAAAGATGGACTATGAATTCATTTTGGGTTTCCATTCTACTCACCTGCCATTTTTTTTACTTCAGTTAAAAATCACTTGATTAAAACCGAGGTGTCGGACCAAATGCGTTAAGTACATATTCAGCAGACGCACTTGCCAAACGGCGAACGCGATCCAGGTCAACGTTCAATAATTTCCCATTTCGTTTCATCGCTTTACCGGCAACAAATACGGAATCGATGTTGCTTGGGTTAGCGCAAAGTGTCGCCAAACCGATAGGATTGTTGACAGGAGTGAGATTGAGATCGGTGGTTCGAACAAAGATCATGTCCGCTTCCTTACCCGGAGCCAAGGTGCCGATTTTTCGATCCAGGTGAAGGGCGCGGGCGCCTTCAATTGTAGCGAATTCAAGCGCATCCTTTGCAGAAAGATGCAGCTGCGCAACATCTTTTCCGCTTTCCAGAATTTTTGCATTCTCAATGGCGCGAGTTACCTGCAGAGCAAATTTCATTTGGGAGAACATATCCGGTCCGGTAGATACCACAACATCGACACCCAATGAAGGACGGTATCCTTGTGAGATATATCTTCCGACGGCTGTCCAACCGTGACCCATCTGCGATTCCACTTCGGGAGTTGACGATAAGGACCCGCCGCTTTGACCGATTAACATAAGTTCTTCATCCGTAAGCGTCGTTGCATGAACAAAGTTCAAATCCGGGCCGAGCAGATTTGCATCACGCAGTTGAAGAACGGGTTTCTTTTGAACGCCGGCGATCCCTACCCCAACGTGCATAGAAGCAATCGCTCCAAGCTCCCGGGCAAGCATGATGTCTTTCCTTGTGACATCAATGGATACAAATTCGGGTCCCCGAATCGCTAAAGCCATCGTCAACAATTGATCGTCGGAAGAAAAATATTGCTTCTTGATGCGTCTGCTGTCCAAAGGATGCATGTTAGTACTATCGGGAGCCCAATAGGTTGTAATATTCGTAATTGGGGTGCCGTGGGCGAATACACCACGAATTCCTGATTCTTTCAGACCCTGGATCAGGGCGTCGGCATGCTCCGGAGTATTGATCGCAGTCCAGTCCAACATTGTGGTAACCCCTGCATTGAGCGCCTCGAGTGCTCCCAGAAGATCGGCTATATAAGAATCCTCGGGCCGCAATTTACCTCCGAGTTCCTGGAAGTAGATCGTGTTCAGATAGGTTGCAATCGACCAGTCGGTGCCAATTCCCCGAACAAGGGCTTCCCACACATGGCGATGGGTGTCTACAAAGCCTGGCATTACGATCATACCCGACGCATCAATGACTTGGATTCCCGAAATGTCTATGTTTGGTTTAATCGCTGTAATTTTACCGTTCTCCACCAAGATATCGGCTTTCATAAAATCTGGATCTGATTTTTCTAAAGTGATGACCAAACCGTTTTTCACCAAAAAACGGGCCTCTGTTTCCAAGTCTTTTGGTTTAACCTTGTCTACCGATGATTTATCGGCAGCCAACGCTTTGCCACTTAACAGATCGTTGAGGATTCCTCCGCCAATAACTGCGCCACCTACCGCAAGCGAAGCATTTTTCAAAAAGCTTCTTCGGGAAGGATTAACTGAATTATTCTTTTGTTCTTCTTCCATGTCATTCACCCTTTGTCCCATTAATTTTTGATCCAACGTTGAACACTACACCATGCCCTTGTTTCAATACAAAATGAGCAGCACACCCTTTCTGAATATAAATGTAAAAATGTTTGTTATTTGCATAACGCACAATAATGTCTTGCCTATTCCCAAGTCATTATTTATAATTTAGATACTAAACGAGTCGTTTCTAAATTGCAATAAACTTTTTTTAAGGGAGAGAAAATATCATATGAAAAACACGGCATGGAGAACAGGGATGTTTTCCGTTCAATGGTTCGTATTTTTACTCGCTAATTCTTTAATGCTTCCAATCCTGGTCGGAAAGATATTCCATATGTCGCCTGGAGAAATTATAGATTTAATCCAACGAACGTTCTTGGTTGTAGGACTCTCTTCCCTTCTATCCGGATGGCTTGGACTCCGTCTGCCTATTGCCGAGGGTCCTGCTGGAATCTGGCTCGGCATTTTTGTTCTCATGGGACAATTGAGCGCATCTCAGGGAACGGACCAGCACCTTACTCTGCGGCTGCTTGAAGGCGGCATGCTGATCACCGGGGTAATCGTTGTTTTGATCGGGTGGGCAGGGTGGATGCATAAGATGCTTGCCATGTTCACACCGCTCGTTACCGGTATTTACTTGATATTGCTGACCTTTCAGCTTAGCGGAACATTACTGAAAGGGATGATCGGAATCAGCGATACTGCCGCACCGATTGAAGCTGCCAATGTGGTCATTCCTTCGCTGTGTTCATCTTCGTGTTTGGCCTCTCAGTGTGGGGAAAAGGGTGGATGAAAAGCTATGCTGTGCTGATCGGCGTCATTGCCGGATGGATGGCTTATGCATTGGCGAACGGTTCGGCGAGCTTGCCCGAATCCAGTTCGTTGATTAAAGCACCCGAATTATTTGCATGGGGCATGCCTAGTTTGGATGGGGGGATGGCGATTAGTTCTATTATGGTTGCTTTTGTTCTGATTTCCAGTGTAATCGCGAGCATGTCAGCCATGCAGCAGGTTCTGGGCGACAAGGAGCAGGCTTATGTCAAAGTAACGCCATTGGACCGGGGTGGAATCATAGCAGGGGTCACGAACATTGTTTCTTCCTTATTTTCAACCATAGGTGTAGTTCCGCTGTCCATTTCCGCCGGATTTGTACGACTTACGGGTCAAAAACGTATCTTACCGTATTTTATTGCCTGCCTGGCACTGATTGTGGTTTCTTCTATTCCGGGCGTCTATTCGCTTTTATCGGTTTTACCTGCTCAGGTTGCCAATGCGGCCATGCTGGCATCTTTTGCGCAAATGATTGGCATTGGCTTGAATTCCATCCTCAAAATACCGTTTGACGAGCGCCGATTGACCATCTTGGGACTGTCGCTTTCGTTCGGAACCGGCGTCATGTTCCTGCCGCAAAGTCTCTTTTACGGCCAGCCAACCATCTGTCAGTACCTACTGGGCAACGGAGTCATGGTCGGTATGCTGGTTGGATTGTTGTTGGAGCAGACCTGGAGAGTCAAGCCTAATGCGGAAGTTGCCGATACAGTCAAGTCATGATCGGTTTAAAAATCCGGTTGATTATGATACCTTATATCTATATTGGGATAATGGCAAAATGCGGAAGGGAATAAGAGATGACCAATCAAAAAAACTTGCAGCCATCCGTTGGGAGACCGCGAAGTGAGCAATCCAAAAAGGCCATTCTGAACGCAACGATCAGCCTGCTGGAGCAGTCCGGATATTCGTCATTGACGATCGATGGGATTGCGGCCCGTGCGGAAGTAAGTAAAGCAACCATCTACCGTTGGTGGAGTAATAAAAACGTGCTGATCATAGACGCTTTTTTAATGCAGATTTTACCCCAAATTGAATTTCAGGAAACGCTGTCCGTTCGCGAGAAATTTCTGAAACAGTTGCAGGGGTTATCCAATGTATTCAACAGTACACTCGGTCGCACCATGCTGGCCATCATTTCCGAGAGTGATCCGGATTCGGAGGTTGTCCAGATTTTTCATACACAATACCTTGCCCCGAGAAGGGCCGCTGCGAAGAGGATACTCGAAATCGGCATTGCCTGCGGAGAAATCCGCTCCGAAATAGATCTGGACGTCACATTGGATATGATTTACGGCCCCTTATACTTCCGAGTTCTCATTTTCAAAAAAACTTTGGATCCATCGATTATCGAAATATTGATCGATAATATTATGAAAGCGATCTGCTTGGAATAAAGCACTAGGCTCTAACCTCGCAGCGATTGCCTTTCATTAATCTAATACTTCATTCACTTATTGAACCGAACACCCAATACTATAACACTAACGGCGAAAAATTAAGGGCTCCTCAAGGAGCCCTTTTTCAGCGCATTTCAAATCTTTAGGTCTCATTAATTGAACAGATAACTTACATAGGAGCCTTTGGTTTCCCCGAGGTGCGGGTATGCCATAAAATGATCGGTGATGGTTCATTTGCTATTCCCAAAGAATAGCCGACTCACTCGTTTAGAGAAGTCCTCTATTCCAAAACTTGCCTTATCGATCCGGTTATACCAGTTAGTTATGGTTTCCAAGATCCATATAGGTACTTGTATGTCGCATATTAGAGGATAAAAATGTTTGTATGCCCATACCAAGTGTTCCCACCGACTATCGTTTCCTTCCTTGATATATTCCGATACATCAAGAACTTTTCCTCTTCCCTCTTGCAAGAGAACATTTTTTAGATGAATGTCCCTAGGGTTCAGCCCCTGACTTCGGACAAACTCGCGGGCGTCCTCAACGTCTTGGATCGCTTGCTCTGAAATAGGAACACCCTGCAGAAGACAATCATATAAGGTAACTCCTTGTTCATAACTTAAAACTAAATAGTTAGGTCCGGTTCCAAAACATTGGGGGAAATACTGTGATCCTTTTAAACGTTCGTATATATCTGCCTCCACTTCCTTTTTCTCTAATGCCTTATCAGAATAAACTTTAAATGCGTAATTGGGAGTGTTCGTGTAATAAAAGACCGCCGCATCCGTTCCGATACCGATACAACGCAAATCATCTGAAAAGCTTATGACGGAAACAGGCTTATTGTTTTCATAACCAACGATCTCAACGTCCCTCAATGCTTCCTCAGCTTGTTTCCAATCTGAAATCATAAGCATCTTCTCCTCATTGTTTTGGCATTATTTCGTCAACTGATCCATTTTCCTACTTTAATCTATACACCACTATCGTTTCCCGTTCACGCCACCGATCTCAATAAACATCGCGGCCGGCACGGGCTCTGCTATAACAGGTTCTAATTAAAATGATTATACTATAAAGATTTTAAAGAGGCTTTCCTGGACTTTTACACGAAGTCCAGGAAAGCCTCTGATATTTTGAAATCGGTCTGCAAAGGTTTGTTATTTCAGCTTGAATACATTTGGGTGGTAGTACCAGATAAATTCCATCCAAGGTGGCGCTACATCTGTAAAATGACTCCAACTGCCGGGCAGTAACTCCTCATCTTTACTTTTAATTTCAGAGAAATAGGCAAGAAGAAACCCTTCTTTAATTAGTCCATTCATTATTCTGCTTAATGTTTGTCTGTATTCGATCGGCTGCTGTATTTTATCACCGGACTCCGACTGATCATATACCCACTCTTGATCCGGATAAGAAGTCACTCCTTCATCTTCATAGGGGAATTTCAAGGTGTATCCCTCCCCATTCCAATCGGAATGAGTTAACCCTGAGAAGAAAGGATTCGCACACATTAGATGGTATAGCCCGCCCACTTTGAGAATACGAGATACTTCATGAAATACGACTCGCGAATCCGGAACAAAAGTCAGGGAGTATGGATGCCATATGATATCAAATGAACCACTCTCGAAACAGGATAAATCGCGCATGTCGCCTTGAAATACACGAATTGCAACCCCATAATGTCCGGCTACAGCCTGATCACGTTCCAATTGGGACGGAGAAATGTCAAAGACCGAGACAACGGCCCCAAGCAAAGCAAATGCAGCTGACTGCTGCCCCCCGCCGCTTGCTAAACAAAGAACATGTTTTCCAGTTAAATCCCCTGTAACTCCTAACCGTTCCAAGCCCAAATACTCACGGGCCGCCTCTTTATCAAGATCAAGCTTGGGACGCGTGAATAAGGCATTTGCTTTAGCCAACGCTTCCCAACGTGCGTGATTATATCGATAGACATCATCTTTCATACCCCACACCACACCACCTAAATTTGTATTTAACTGGATTATAGCATCTAACTAAGCCCAAGTGTTGATAGCGTTTACTTTTCTCCATCATACCGGACATAAAGAAAAGGATCCGCCGTGAGGGGTCCTTTTCGCTTCCTTCAATATATTCACGTCGATATGCAAAGTTTAGGGGGGATGGTTTAATGCTCTTCACAAACGGTTTGCGATAATTATTTCGATAAATGGAGACAAAATAAGTGTTTCCCTCTTTAATAAGCGGAAGGATAATTTGAGGAACATTGACTGTTTGTTCGGTATGATCTGCATAACGTATTGACATCGTATGCTTTTCTTTCTTCACTACTGTAACAATAGCTGCCGTTCGTGCGAATACAAAATTATAGTAAAACGTATAATAGCCGGCTATACACAGGAGAAGAATGATAATCCAACCTTTCTTCCTCACTTTGAGTGTAGTGCTGCTGTCCATTTCACCAACTCCTTACACTTTTGTATTCAGACGTTGTAAGATGGTGAAGACTAAGGCGTTATTAAAGCGCTTAGTCTTCGTTAACACCCTTAAAGAATCGGATTAAAGCTGCCGTTGAACTGAAATTGATAGTCATCGGCAATTCGGATATAACCGAGTATACAGTGCCCCCTGTCCCTGCGAAAAACGCAGGAGTAATTCTGGTTATCCCGGTTGCCCTCTGCCACCACTATTTCTTGTTCGTCGCATGCCAGAACGATCCCGATATGATCATGGGCATCATCGGACAGCAATTTCTCGTAGATCACGATGTCACCTCGCTGCGGGGTAAATCCATCCTGATTATCGGCATAAAAGAATCCGGTTTCGGGCAGCTGCGCCCACTCCAGCCAAGCCCCTACACCTGCAAACCGGCAGATTCCGTTCGGGTATCGGATCGGCATACGCAATCCGGCTTGCCTGCAGCAGTGATATACGAAGGCTGCGCACCAACTGTTCTGCAGTACTTTATAAATATCCGGATCAGGCCAATATTGGCAGATTTCCCGGTACCGCTCATCTCCCGGCACTCCAATAATGGAATCTCCCGCGAGTGCCTCGGCAATATCAGCTAGTTTACTGCGCCTTTCTGCATGGGAGAGAAGCTCCTCTCTATCACGGCCAGGATCTTCTTCTTCCGCAATCTCTCCCGGAATTCCCAGTTCACGAAGCAAATTGCGAAGTCTTAGTGTATCCTGCTGTGAAACGGTGCGGCTCGTATTATGAAAATAGCGCTGCAGTACATAAGCATCCTTCACGATCTCATCATATGGGCCATGGCTTCTGCTTCTCTCTTCAAGGTAGAAGATCACCTGCTGGAGGATAAACTGCTCCTCTTTCGTAAAAATCTTCATATCTCTTATCCAAGGCCGTACGGCCTCCGCGCTGTTGACCCCAGGGAAGTCTTTGATACCGGTTTTGAAGTAATAATAATGATGAAGCAGTCCTGCGATCTCCGCCAGCTCCTGATTATGTCCCCGCCTCATTGCGAGCATTGAAGCAAAGGCGGATACCCCATAGAGCTGAACAGCCGCATCCTGCCTCCGGCTCGCACTGTCGATGACATAATCATTTGTTGAACATGTACATGTACACTGTCTATTCGTCGGTTCATTGTCACACTCTTCAAACCTTTGCCTCCTCCGGCGTTAATTGAATAGTCACCGCATCGGCTGCGTCCTATTTCTTGCTCACTCCACCGCCAAAAGCAATGCGATACCCGTCTGCATCCCTCATCGTAAATTCGTTCCAATGCTCCGAATAATTAGGGCCATTTACTATTTCCACGCCTTGGGCACGGCATTCTTCAAGCAGTAGATCTACAGCGTCAGTGTATGCAAATACGTCAAAGTACAGCCCGCCTTCTACTGAAGAGGCAGGTCTAACATCCCGTTTTACCTTTGCAGGATGCAGTATAAACGTCATGTTATCTCTTGAGACATGTACATGGGCAACCTCGGGCCCGCCAATTTCCTCATATTTAAATCCCAGACCTTTATAGAAGTCTGAGGCTGCCTTAATGTCTGAAACCAGCAATACAATGGATGCCCCTAATATATTGGCTGTTACCGCTTGCTTGCTCATGCCATCCCGTCCTTTGTCAATGGTATCCTCGTGCTCATTTCTTTCTTTAGGCTCGTTAAATGTTTTCTCCTCGCCATAACTTTGAACTACTTTCAAGGATTTCGGGATGACACTAGGTTTATATGCATCTGAGTTTTGTTTGGCCTTGATATCAGCAGCCACCAAGCAGCCCTCCTTTATATTTCAGAATTTTACCACGTCAATTGTTCGATTGAGTGTCTTTTTTTTATCAAACTTAGGTGCCCGGCGATTCTTCTTAATCATAGCCGCCTTCTGGTTCAGGCAAAGCCTTGTAAGCCTCTTTACCTGCAACCAGATGCTGGATGTACGTCCGCAGCTCCAACAAATCCTTTGCATCATCGGTCGGTTCACAATTCTCACCGGACCAGGTAAACGTCTTCGTCTCATCATTTATTGTAATTTTCCAGCTGTCGACGGAGTAAGGTGTGACATGACAAACATCAACCTTAGGTGCTGGCACGAGCTCTTTGTCTGCCATAATGTTGATTTCTCTCATCTTCTTATAGATGCTGCGCATCTCATCCATGGTTAATGTGATGTCGGCCGTTGCTGTGCCTTTCACGACCAAATCCTTTGTGACCGTATCCTCATAGGTATTCACTTCATTCTTCGTAACCTCTCCATAACCGAAACGGACCAGAAAATCGAATTGATCCGGCATTTCTTCTGGCATAGAGTTTGGCTGCTCCGTGATGCTAGGAATGGATTGCTCCGCACCAGCGCTTTCTTTCGAACCGGTTTCCGCAGCACAACCGGTCATTAGCAATAGAAGTACAGCTGCTATTGGGATAAATCGTTTCATTCCAGACATTCCCCCTTTATAGAATTAAAGACGGGAATGGGAGGTTTTTGTTGCCGCTTCCCTTCCTTTATCTAACAAAAAAAGGAACCTGCATGCGCAAGCACCTTCTCTATCCGATCCTTTGAGGTTACATCAGGCAAACTGGGCTAGAACAGCTCCCTCAGTTTCTGTCTTGTACGGTCCCCGTCTTCCTCATTCCACCTGCTCATATTTCTGAAATCCGTGTTGTCCGTGATCTGGTCGATACTGCCGATCAACCGCTTGCGGGATAGCTGCTGAAGGTTTGTATCCGCAATCCGGTTCGCGATGAGCTCAGCAATCCCGCCGCCGTTCATGACTTTAAAGGGACGGTCGAAAAAGAAAGAAACGTCATCCGGGATGTTCGCTGTGATCCCAAGCCCATTATGTATTTGCGATAAATATCTATAAGCATGATTCAATGCTTGCTCGCGTTCTCTCCACGCAGCCGCCGTTTGAGCCGTCCACAGATAAGGATCTATTTGCTCCGAGCCTTTCAACCGCTTAAATGCAGTGCCGAACCATTTGGGATAAGGGGCATATTGACGCTCCATCAAGAAACACAGGTTCATGATATCCCGGACAATCCGTGAAGCGATAACCGCCGAGCCAAGCTCGTCACCGATAAACCCCGCGCGGAGCATCAAATGTTCTTCCTGACCGATGCGCTGCCAAATAGAGGCCATGATGTACTTCTCCGCCCGTTATCTCAAGGAGAGTCTGCGAAGGGAAGGTCAGCCAATCCACTGGCTCTAAGGGTTTGTTGATATCAACAGACAGACAGCTCTTAATAAATCTTGGCACCGTTGTGATGACTGTCATGCGGGTATCGACGGGAAAACCGTAAAAGTGCTCCGGAACCTGCCTCACAAGCAATTCCCGAATTTCCCTTGATAACCCCCAATCAGGTTCTTGCAGAAAAAGATATACGCGAGGTCCCCAATCATGATCTCTCGACATCTCCGTATCATAGCCGAGCACTTCACTACCGGGGCCCAGAAGAGCAGCGGAATAGGCCGCGGACGGGAAGTTATTCTTCATCAAAGGCTCAATGATTTCAACATAGAATCGACGGCATAACTCAATACCCTGCATCAAGAAATCCTCCATTAGTATGAATTCTATATTCATAGTAATCCTTTAGCCAACCGAACTTACCCAAATGCGATGTTAGTCCAGGGCCGATCCCTCCCGTTTCCTGCCTGCTCCAGGCATCTATACTGGATAACTACAGTTATTTCAGGTTTTTCCCATCCAGATGGGCACCTATACTGGATATTTCCACTTCAATTGTCACAACTAACGCAAAAAAGCATCGCAGGGGTCGAAGTAGCTGTATGAAATGCAGTATAGCTGCCTCTTAGAGTAAATATCGCTCTCTATCCTGTATGAAATCCAGTTTAGACTCTCCTCTGCAAGGGCAGGAGTTGAATGGGCGGCGCAGCCCGCGGCCACAATGATGCAGATTTCCATCCCAGCCTGCCCGTACAGAAGCACTAAAAGGCTCCCCGCTAAGCTAAGAGTGCCTATTCGTACTTTGTTCGACTCACAACTTAGTTACTTTGACAGCATCCGCATTAAGACATCCACGTCAGGCATTCCGTACTCTTCATTTCCCTGCTCCTGCATGATAAGACTGCTAATGACAGCAAAGAACCAAGACAGCAGCTCCCGGGGATCGCCTGCCGAGAACTCGCCTGCCTGCTGCCCTTTAACAATGATTGGAAGCAGCTTATCGATAAGAACGTGAGCGGAATGCTGCGCAAGGATCTGTGCAACCTGCTCGGGAACTTTATCCGCCTTGCGCGCCTGCTGAATCAGCATGAAAGTATGCTGATTATTCTCATCAAGCATGTTTTGAGTCAAAGCTTTAATCTGTTCGAAGGGCGTTCCAGGCAAATGGTGAATATACTCGATCTCTCTGGCTGCTTCTTCCATCAATTCTTGGACAAGTGCAGTGAAAAGTTCGTCTTTGGATTTGAAATGGCGGTAGATAAGGCCTTCGCTGATGCCTGCTTCCGCGGCGATCATGCTCGTCTTCGTTCCAGCAATTCCTTGACGGGCAAATAATTTGAGCGCCGCTTGCTTAATCTGTTCTCTGCGTTCGTCTCGGATTTGATCCAGCTGTTGTTTATTTAGTGGTGACAAGATAGATCTATCTCCACTCTTTGAGAATGCTGCCTTTATTTTAGCACGTAATTGATGAGTTATGTTTGCCTATAGGACTAACTGCTTGAAGCGGCCGCTAGCGGACGAACCCGCTTGAGCAGTTCCTCGAGAAACTGCTCGGTCCGTGCAAAACAAGCAAGATAGCCCGCTTTCTTAATCAGCACAAATTCCGAGGAGCCTCAATATGGTCGAAATACGCTTCGCCGCGGCAGTTGACGTTATGATATCGTTATCTCCTTGAAGGATAAAGAACGGCAGTTCAAACCGTGTTCCGAGCTTATTAAAATCAAAGTTTATTAATTCAATAAACAGGTGTGGTTCGCTGCAAGTGGCTTGTTGCATGTGGCTGGTTGCGTGTGGCTGGTTGCGTGTGGCTTGTTGCATGTGGCTTGTTGCGTGTGGCTGGTTGCATGTGGCTTGCTGCATGTGGCTTGGTTGCATGTGGCTTTTTGCATGTGGCTTTTTGCATGTGGCTTGGTTGCATGTGGCTGGTTGCATGTGGCTTGTTGCATGTGGCTGGTTGCGTGTGGCTTGGTGGCATGTGGCTTTTTGCGTGTGGCTTGCTGCATGTGGCTTGGTTGCATGTGGCTTGTTGCGTGTGGCTGGTTGCATGTGGCTTGCTGCATGTCGATGGTGGCGTATTACGGGGCGGCATGCATATCTATACTGGAATTTTCCAGTTAAAAATGCTGAATTGAGCTCAAAAAGGCTCATTTGGGGCGATTTAACTGTATGGATTGCAGTATAGAGGCATCCTCAAGCGGATGGCACTCTTTTAACTGTACGAATTCCAGTATAGTCTTCAAAAGCTAGTAAATTTCCTTACCGCACATTAAAGAAGGCTGCCTGGCGGCAGCCTCCCTTGATCCAAGAACAGTGAATTGAAATACCTCTGTGATTCGAGATTTATTTTCCCGGCGCATTCGTACGCTACCCTTTGACAGAGCCTGCCGTCAATCCGCGGATGAAGCTCTTGGAGCCGAAGGCAAACAAGATCAGCACCGGGATCGTCCCAAGGGTGAGCCCGAGAATTTGCGCGGCCAAGTCCGTGCGGTACGCATTGCCAAGCGATGTAATGCCAAGCGGAATCGTGAACAGTTCCGGCTTGTTGATAATAATAAGCGGAAGCAAGTAGTTGTTCCATGACCACAGAAACACAAGCAGCGACAGTGTCGTAATCGCAGGATAAACAAACGCCAGCACGATTCGGAAAAACACGCCGACATCCGAGCAGCCGTCTATTCTCGCGCTTTCGAGCACCTCGGTCGGAATCGCGCCTTTCATGAACTGCGTCATCCAAAAGACGCCGAACGCATTGGCCACCCAAGGCATGATAAGCGGGAGCAGCGTCCCGGAAACACCCAAATACCGCATTTCAATAACATACGCGACCAATCCCAGCTGGCCTGGAATCATCATCGTAAGCAGCACAGCCCCGAAGATCTTGTTCTTGTACTTAAACTCATGCTTGGCAAATGCAAATCCGGCAAACGCGCTGACGAACACCGACAGCAGCGTACTGGCTATGGATACGATCAGGCTGTTCAAATACACCAGATCAAACCGGCTTTGCGCTACCGTTTTGAAATTTTCCATGAGGTAGCTGCCGGGAACAAGGACGATTTTCTGAAATAAATCCTCATTCTGATACGTCCCCATCACGATCATGATATAGAAGGGCAGCAGGGCGAATACGGAAAGCAGGGCAATGGCTGACGTGGCGATCGTGGTCCTTGCGGCGCTGCTCATTCCTGATCCCCCCTTTGCAGCCTAACCCCGATAAACGAGAATATGGCGATAATGATGCAAAGCCCGTATGCAATAGCAGCTCCGAGTCCATACCTTGTCGTGCTGCCATATGCGGTGTCATACATATTCCAAACCGTTGTCAGGCAGCACCGCTCCGGCCCGCCGATTACAGCTACGCTGGAACCCATTCCGGAACCGCCAAGCAGCAGCATCGGCTCCTCCAATAATTGAAAGCCGCCGATAATTCCCGTAATTACGATAAATGTCATCACCGGCTTCAGCAGCGGCAGCGTGATGGACCAGAAGTTCCGCAGCCCGGATGCTCCGTCCACCTGGGCAGCTTCGTTCAAATCCTTCGGGATGTTGGCAAGGCCCGCCAGGAAGAAGATCATCGTATACCCGAACCCTTTCCAGAACAGCATCAGGACGATAACCATGCGGGCGTACACCGGATCGCCGAGCCAATAGATGCCTTCGTCGATCCATCCGAAATGAATCAGCACCTTGTTGACAAAGCCTGCCTGCCAGTCGAACAGCAGATTAAACATCAGCCCAACTGCGACCGGCGTAACGATATACGGCAGGAAGTTGATTAATTGGAAGAATGCCTTCCATTTCACAAACTTGCTGTACAGCAGCGAAGCGATCGCAAGGCCGAAAATAATCTGCAGCGGCAGCGTGAGCACAATAAAGAACAGCGTGTTGCCGACAGACTGGAAGAAATAAGAGTCGGGATTAAACAGAAATTTATAGTTGGCCAGTCCGACGAAGGTTTTGCCGCCGATGCCGTCCCAGCTTGTCAGACTGACATAGAACGAGAAGATAATCGGGATCAGGCCCAGTACCAAATAAAACAACAGATAAGGGGAAAGAAAGAAATACGGAACCCATTTTCGTCTAGCGGTATCCATCGCTCACACTCCTTACAGAAGCCAAAGAACAGCCGGTACGTACAGCCGTTCTTCGGTCTTCCCTCTTCGTTTATTCAAACGTAATGTTCGGTGCTTTTGCTTTGAGCTCTTTCTTGATTTTGTCCATGGCCTGCTCGACGCCGAACGAGCTGTCTTTGGCAAACGTTTGAAGCACAATGTTAATGACATCGTTAAGCAGCAGATCGTTTACGTTCTCGGTTACGGTCTTGGTCGTTGCAGAGATATCGACAAAGTACTTTTCGCCAATATCCTGCGTGCCGAAGCTCGGCCACGTCCACTTGGTGAATGCTTTATCTTCGTACGCCGCTTTGTAATGTGTGAACACGCCGTCCTGCTTCTGCGCCACCGCTCCCTCCGGCGTCATAGAGGTAAATTGAATCCATTTCCAGGCAAGCTCGGCATTCTTCGCGCCCTTCGGAATCCCGTGCGAGGAGCCGCCGGAAATAAAACCTCCGTTTGGCGGGACCATCAGTCCCCAGCGGCCCTCCGCCTTGTCATTCGCTCCAATTACATACTGCGGCATCCATACCGGCGACATCGCAAACATATACTTGGACTGGGCGAACGTTGCATTCCATGCCGGCGTCCATTGATCCAGCTTATCCACGATACCCGAATCCCGGAAGCTGACCAGGTCCGTTAACACTTGCTGCAGTACAGGGGTATTCAGTTTGTCGCCATCAAAGTATGGCCCGGAGCGCTGACCTTTGATGATGGAATAGACATCGCCGAGTCCCGGGAACATTTTGACTTTGCCCCCGCTGTGCTCCACTACTTCCTTCCCCTTCTCGATGAACGCATTCCAGTTAGGAAGCATCGTTTCCAGTTCTTTCGGGTCATCCGTTCCCAGATATTCCTTCGCCAGCGGCTTGAGATACGCTGCACCGGCAATGCTCATATCGTCCGGAATTGCAACTAAATGCCCGTCCATAGAGAAGGCGTCGATATCATAATCGAAGAGCTGTGATTTATCTGCGCTGTAAGGCGCCTCTTCCAAATTCTCCAGTACATTCATATCGAAAATTTTGGCCTTCTGGGCACTTTCAATCCGAATCACGTCCGGCAGCTCCCCGCCTGATGCGATTGTCGTTTGCAGCTTTTTGGTTACATCCCCCGCCGCCACATTAACGCGTTTTACTTTGATATTCGGATACTTCTTGTTGAAGGCCGCAAGCGCGGTCGGATGCTCCGGTTCCCATGTCCATAACACGAATTCGCCTTTATAGTCCGCATCTGTTGCCGGTGCAGCATTACCGCCGTCTCCACTGGCAGCTCCTGAATTGTCAGCGTTCGTGGCCGCTGTATTGCCGGTTCCGTTATTCGCCCCATTACCGGCCAGGCTATTGCCCCCGCCGCAAGCCGCGAGCAAACCAAACAGCATGACGGCGGTGAGTGCGGCACCGGTCCGCTTCATCCAATTTTGATCCAACATCGATGAACCTCCCTATACACCATTATTGTATCCGCTTTCAATGTTACCCTCTAATCCATGCAAGCGTAAACATCATGATTCTACACTTTTGGTTGCAATCCTACACTCCGCTTGCTGGCCGGACTCTTTTATAGGTTATAATCGAGTTATCATTCTTTTCTCATGGAGGTCTGGAGACATGAAAATCATAGTGGTCGACGATGAACGAATTGCGATCGAGCATATCAAAAGCCTCCTTGCATGGGAGCAGCTTGGCTTTACCCTTGCAGCGACCGCGACAAACGGGAAGAGCGCCCTGCGGCTGTGCGAAGAGATCCGCCCGCAGATCATGATCGTCGATATCCGCATGCCCGTTATGGATGGCCTGGAGCTGATTCATGCGGTATGCGAGAAGCGTTTAGGCGTGAAATTCATCGTAATGAGCGCTTACCAGGATTTCGAATATGCCCGGAAGGCGATATCTTTGGGCTGTGTTTCAAGTTACCTGATCAAGCATGAGGTGGACAGCCATAAACTGCTGCTGGAGGTAAATAAGGCCAAGGAGGCATGGGAGGCGGAAGAAGCGCGGCGGCATATGCAGCGGAGCGAGCAGCTCAAGGATCTGCTGGCCGGCACCGGTCGGCCAGGCCTCATGAACAGCTTGGCCACCCCCCCTTATGCGGTCGCCCTGTTTCATGCAGATACGCCGTTCTCAGCTGTGCCCTCAGGCACCGCCATCCCTGAAGTCTCAACGCCTCTGCGGTGGACATGGGAGGAAGAGCAGCTGGTGGAAGGCAGCGGAGTCTGGCAATCGGCAGGTGAGTTTCCGCTTGGCCCCGGCCAAATGGTCGTACTGTTCTCGCTCAAGGGCAAAACCGCCACACCCATGAGGGAAAGGCTGTACGAGCTGCTGCTGTCCATCAGAGTACTTCTAAACCGTAAGTCCGGCCATACCTTCTCCATCTACTATTCATGCGCAGCGGACGAGAAGGCCGCGCTTTCCGTTTCCTACCGCAAGGTCAATGCCGCTCTCCTGCACGCCGTTTTTTGCGGACCTGAGGCCATAATCTGCGCGGATGAGCTGCCGCTTCCTGACGACTCTGCCGCCTACGCGGCCCCTGTGATCCGATTTCATGAAGTTGTTGAAGGCTTGGAGCAATACGATGCCGATTTTGTTGAAAACGCTATCAACAAGCTGATTGCTCAGATTAGTCATCCGGTGTGGAACCTGCGCGGGTTATTCCATGCCGTCAGGGGACTGACAGCGCTCATGAATGAGCGCCGTGTTCAGAGAGGGATGCTCGAAACCGATCCTTTCGAAATCGGGGATTATAAGCCTCTCTTCGGAATCCATGACATTCGGGAGCGGTTCACTTATCTGCTCAGGGAGCTCTGCGCCAACCCGAACGACTCGAAGCGAATCTCGGCTAAGCTGATGAATGCTCTTCGCTATATGCATGAACATTACCGCGAGGATATTAATATCGATGCGGTCTCATACGCGACGGAGATCAGCGCGTCTTATCTCCATCAGCTGTTCAAACGGGAGCTTGGACGAACGTTCCTCGATTATTTGACGGAACACCGGATCCATCAAGCCAAACGGATCCTGCGCCATGGAGATGCCAAGATGACCGAGGTCGCTACGAGCGTCGGGTACCGCTCGCCGCAGCATTTCAGCCAGGTATTCAAGAAGATGACAGGCACGCTTCCTCATCAATATAGAAGTGAAGATTACAAGTCATGAGAAGCCTGCGTTCCGTTATTCTGCAGCGTATCATTATTGTTGCCGTCATCAGTTTTCTGTTATCCGCAGCGTTCACCTATTATTACTACCGGACCATTCTTGTCGGTCAGATGGTTCACGACGATGAATCGAAGCTCGGACAAACGGCCAGGCAGCTCCAATACATGTCCGATGATATCTCCCAGTTCGCGTCGTCTCTCATTATCTCCGATCAGCTTCAATCGTTCTTCAAAACTTATAACCACTCGGAAACATTCGATAAATTCGCTTTGCTTCAGGATACGTTCAATTATTTAAATGACAACAAGGGGCTCCGCAAGGAAGTCACCAGCTATGCCCTGGTTACGCGAAGCGGCGAAGCATTCTGGAGCGAAGCGCGGTATGACAGCTATTTTGCAGACCGTATGCAGGAACCCTGGTACCGGAATTATGATAATTCAGGCCAAAGCAATGGTTTTACCGAGCCCCATCAGATGTTCTTCAATGCCTTAACCGAAAGCAAGACCATCAGCTATATCGTCAAGGTGAGGGATATTCAGAAGATCGGCAGTGAGATCGGAGAGCTGATTCTAAATCTCGATTACAGCAACTTTGAAACGCTGCTCGGATTCGGGGGTGCTGATTTCGACGGCTTCCTGTGGATGAACGGCGCCAATCATCTGCTGTACGAGAAGAAGCCTAAACCGAATACCTTGAACACTGCAGGCCTTGAAAAAGCCGCTTCAGCGCCTAATCTTGAAGGTTTCCATGCCATCAAGGGCGGTTACATGCTGATCGATCGGTTGGAGGAAAACGGCTGGAAGCTCGTATCGTTCACATCACGGCATTCGATGATCGACCGGGCCAAAGTCGTTATTTATCTGCTCGGCGTCTTCTCGCTCACGAGCACCATATTGATTCTTCTGCTTATGATGCCGGCCATATTCCGCATCACCGGGCCGATCATGAAGCTGTATCATGCTATGAATGCCGCTTCGACTGGCAACCTGCAGACATCCGTCACAATCCGCTCGGGAGATGAGCTGGAGAAGCTCGGGCAGGGCTTCAACCGGATGATCGACCAGCTTCGCGTGCATCTGGAGGAATCGATCCGTTATGAGAAAGAAAAGAAGGAGATGGAGCTTGAGCTGCTGCTCTCTCAATTAAATCCGCATTTCGTCTACAACACCCTTAATGCCGTTATCTACATGGCGCAGAAACAAGGAAATGAAGATATCGTGAGGATGGTCGGCTCCTTTATTCGGATTCTGCAGGATGCGGTCAAGATGGGCGGGGCGCAATCGATGATTCCGCTTCAAGATGACATCGCCATATTAAGGGATTACCTGGCCATTCAATCCTATCGATATGCGGATATGTTTACGGTTGTCTGGGAGATTGAGGAAGCCGCGCTGACTTGTCTAATCCCGCGCAACCTGATCCAGCCTTTTGTTGAAAATGCCATTTTTCACGGCATTTGCCCCAAGGACGAGCAGGGCGTTATCCGTCTTTCCGCTGCAGTGCGGGAAGGAAGACTTACCATTACGATCGAGGATAACGGTGTAGGGATTGAGGAGGAGCAGCTTGCAGCCGTCTGGGAGTCCAGCGAAAGCAGGAAGAGCCCGGGACTCCGGCATATCGGGCTGCCTAACAACAAGCAGCGGTTAGAGCATTTATTCGGAGGGCAAGCGGAGCTCCGCATCGACAGCATAGCGGGGAGTGGAACCACGATTACAATTGAGCTGCCCGTGCCAGTTCACGATCCGGTAAGAAAAATCACATAAGCTGCAAAAAAGAAGCGATCATTAACCGGATGAACTGCCGGCTGGATCGCTTCTTCGTCATTCTATAACCTGTAATCGCAACCTCACCTAACGGTAGTTCTTAATAAACTCTACGGCACGCTTAATATCAAGCTCCGGCTGTGCGCCAACCTCACGCTCAATGGTCAAATAGCCTTTGTAGCCAATGGTGTTTAATGCCGTAAAATAAGCCTCGAAGTCGACCTGCCCGTCACCCAGCGGCACTTCCTCGAAGTCCGCTCCGGATGACGCCATAACGGCTATTTGCTCGTGGCTCATTTTCTCATAACCAAGGAAGCCATAGACCTGTCTAGGATCAACTGCACGTAATCTGCGTCCATCCTTCACATGGGTATGCACGATATAATCTTTGAGCGTCAATACGCCTTGAGCCGGATCATCGCCTGTAACCATGACCATATTCGCGGGATCAAAGTTAACGGAAACGCCGTTCGTGCTGAGCGTATCGAGGAAGCTCTTCAAGTGAGCTGCCGGCTCCGGCCCTGTCTCAATGGCAAAATAAGCATTCAAGCTCTTCGCATACTGGCCCAGCTCCTCGCAGGCCTGCTGCATCGCTTCATAGATCGCGCCGTTCCGATCATCCGGCACAATGCCGATGTGCGTCGTAACAATATTCGTTCCGAGCTCGACTGCAAGATCGAGAATCCGCTTGGATTGTTCGATTTTGTCCGGATTGACAGTGCGGTCCTGAAAGCCGTGACCGCCAAGATCGCCGCATAAGGCGGATATCTCAAGGCCTAATCCGTCAATGTAGCTGCGAAGCTCGCGCCTTGCCTGCGCGTTCAGCCGCTGAGGATCCATTTCACCGGAAACGGCATAGATTTGCACACCCTCTGCACCGACTTCCTTTGCTTTGTGCAGGCCTTCACGCACGCCGATACCGAAGCTGTCCACGATAACACCGATTTTATTCGTTACTTGCAGCATGGTGCTCATCATCATCCTCTCACTCTGAGAATTGAATTTCCTTGCCTGAAGCTGCCGACTCGTAGATGGCACAGAGAATCTTCGTGATCTCAAGACCATCCTCTACCGGACTTAACGTTTGCGCACGGCCCAGACCGCTTTGCACAAAATGATTAATTTCCTGGGAGAAGGCCTCTTTGAAATTAAAGCTTAGATTATCGACCTGCGGGCTGATGTTCACTATGGTATTCTGCTGCTCCGTCATGATGGCGAGTTCAGGCTCGAGCTCTGCGCCGCCCTTGTCCCCATATAGTTTAACCGATAACTCATCCTTCTTGGCATGAAGCGTGAAGCTGACATCTACAAGCAGCGAAGCTCCGTTCTCGAACCGGATAAGCGCGTTGGCCAGATCCTCCACATCATTGAGCTCCGCATTATAATCCGCCGCTTTGTAGAAGGATAAGTTCTGGATATGCGCACGATTGCCGAGCTTACGGTACGTATTGCCGCTGACGGATTTCACCTTCGGTTTGCCCATCAGGTACCAGCACACGTCGATGATATGTACGCCGAGATCAATAAGCGGTCCGCCGCCGGAGCGCCCGGAATCCGAGAACCAGCCGCCGGGATTGCCCAATCTGCGCAGGCAGGTAGCTTTGGCATAATAGATTTCACCGAGATCGCCGGCATCGAGGAATCGCTTGACCAGCGCTGTATTGGAAGCATAACGGCGGACGAATCCGACCTGAAGCACTTTGCCCGATTCGCGCACAGCAGCCTCTACGCGCAGAGCCTCCTCAACCGTCCGGCAAAGCGGCTTCTCACAGAGAACATGCTTGCCTGCTTGAAGAGCAGCGATGCTGATCTCCGCATGAGTGTTATTCCACGTGCATATGCTGACCGCATCAATCTCCGGATCTGCTAACAGCTCGTGATAATTCGTGTACACCTTGGCCGCACCATATTTGGCCGCTGCCTCCTGAGCACGTGTTTCATTCAGATCGCATACGGCGATCAATACCGCTTCCGCGCAATCGGCATAGGCATCCAAATGTGCGCTGGAGATCGATCCATTTCCAATTACTCCGATATTCAGCTTGGTTTGTGCAGTTGTCATTTGGCTTATTCATCCTTCCTAAGGGCTTCGAATAGGGCTATACTGAGAATAAACATGAACGTTATGATTAGACTGACGAAGAACTAGCTCTCTTGCCTAAACTAATTCTAACGTAACATTACCACAGCTCTGCGGAACGGAGAATGCACGGTATGCCAACAATCATGGATTATATGATCAGTCCATTACCCATACGCCTCTTCGACTGCATGGTTGATCGGAGCAAGCTTCGCCTGAAATCACTCACGATCACAAATGCCGGGCATTTGCCGGGCAGAACGATGCAGCGGGCCAATGCCCGCTTTGAACGATGGGCGTTTGTGTATATTGGCGCGGGCCGCGGTTACTATGAGACAAGCGCGGGCCGTCAAGTCGTAGAGGCCGGATCGTTATTCTGCTTATTTCCGGGTGAAATTTTCCAATATGGCCCTGATTCGGACGGTTATTGGGATGAGTATTATTTTACCCTTGAGGGGGAGCGCATTCAGGAGTGGATGGCGCATTGGTTCGAGCAGCCGGAGCTTGTGAAGAAGGTCGGAGTGGATGATACCCTTGTCACCAAAATGGAACTGATCTTCCAGCTCATAGAGAGCGGCATTCCGGCCAATCTCGATCGTGCTGCTCTTGCACTGGAATCGTTGCTGTTCGATATGTCGCTGCGACTAGGCCAGCAGGAGAGCAGCAACCGCAGTCTGTTCGTGCATAAGCTGATCGATGATCTGGTAAGTTCCGTCTATCAGCCCCTCGATAGTGAAGCCGTCGCAATGCGGCACCATATCTCGATTCCAACGCTGCGGCGCATCGTCCACGACTATTCGGGCTACCCGCTTGGCGAATATGTCCACCGGCTGAAGATGGCCGAGGCGAAGAAGCTGCTGCTCAATACGGACAAAAGCGTGAAGGAAATCGCTGATCTATTGGGCTATAAAGATGTCTTCTACTTCTCCCGTCTATTCAAAAAATACGTCTTGGCTGCGCCGAAGACGTATCGTTCACGTATGGGTTGATTGCGTTATTCACCGATCGGACAAGGGTCGCATGCTCAGCGAGAATAAGCCACTGTGCAAAGTGGGATAGAGGAACTTGTCCTCAATCGTTAGTCAGCTTCCCTCTATAAGTGAAACGGTCATCCGACTGAATCTCAATCGTACTGCTGCCCAGCAGCGCGTCATCCTTATAGGCGGTTATCTCAATTATGCTCTTCGTTCTCAATGGCGACTGGCCTTTCTTGGCCAAAGGGGACCAATAGATCGTATCGCCTGGATGCAGAGAAGCCTCGTTACCCTGAGGCCGCACCTTGGAATCCTGCGGACTCCATCGCAACAGCTCCCCCTCTGAAGTATGCAGTCGAATCTCGTCTGCATCCTTAGCGGAGATGGTAATCGGAAAGCCCGGCACACTGCTCATCAAAGGCGAATATTGTCCCAGAGGAAATTCCACATCGGGTTTGACCGTTTGCGGAGCACCGTCTGCCGCATAAGCCGTAATGACAAAACCTCTGAACAAAGTTGTGTCCGTGCTGCCGGCCTGATTCCCAAGGTGAAGAATATTCGGTCCTCCAAGGACAAACAGGAATAGCAGTATGCAAGCCGCAGCAGCCATAACGATTTTA
The DNA here is from genome assembly GCF_042656405.1 of Paenibacillus solisilvae. Taxonomy (NCBI): domain Bacteria; kingdom Bacillati; phylum Bacillota; class Bacilli; order Caryophanales; family Paenibacillaceae; genus Paenibacillus; species Paenibacillus solisilvae. The sequence goes on from NZ_JBHSOW010000095.1 coordinate 40,017, forward strand.
CCGCGAATTGACCAGGCTGCACCTGCTGAGGGTTCAGTATGCCCTGGGTTAATCCGGTTAAGAATGGCTTGCTTCCGCTCATCGTCCATCTTGATTTCGTTCATCCCGTTTGCGTACTTATCTCTCATCGTCATCCTCCAAGCCTCCCGTTATCTTCTCCTTCAGGAGCTCCCTTGCCCGCTTCAGCTGCGTCCGGACCGTACCTTCTTTGTGTCCCAGAAGCTCGGCAATCTCGGCTGTTTTGTAGCCTTCATAGTAATAGAGGTGAATAACCAGCCGGTATTTCCGGGGGAGTTCCAGAACCAGGGAAACGACTTCCCTGCTCTGCGTATGCTGAATGGGCAGCAGCGCCTCCTCTATCGGCGAGAACCACCTTCTCCATGGACTTCGGATCACATCTTTACAGGCATTAATCGTTACGCGGATGATCCAGGCCTTCTCATGCCCGGTATCGTTAAAGGCACGATCATGCTTGAAAAGCTTCATGTATACCTCTTGGGAGACATCCTGCGCATCCGCCAGGCTCCCGAGGTAAGCCAGCGCCAATCGCAGAACCATATCTGCATATTTGTCCACCAATACCGCAATGTAATCATTTTTGCCCATCGTCCCGATTTCCAATTGCCCCCCTCCTTCACCCTTAACACGCCGGAACATGGGAAAATGTTTCATGGGGTTAAAAATAAACGGCATGCCTTTCAAAAATAAACGTATGCTGTCCCGCTGAGCTATATTTGGAGCTGTCCTTAAATTTGATGAGACTGCAGCGTATAAGAATCCATTATACTTGTGGAGAAGGGGAACCGTCAGCCCCTCAGCTCAGGCGGAAAACCTTCGGCTGTTCGGATAAAGAAGCGAACGGCTCCGCCCCAGGCGATCATTAACGATATTTATCTTTTGGCGCATAAGAAAACCGCTGGAGATCATCACTCCAGCGGTCTTGTATCCTTATTCAGCTTATTTGGTTACGTTAATAATGATAATGCTGGTTGTTTCCGATTCCCATACAACCTTGGATTTAAGTCCTTCCCCGAGGAAACGCATCGGTACGAGCACGCGGTTGTTTTTAACCTGCCCTGGAACATCCAGAGAAATGGCTTTCCCATTAACGTAAGCGATCTTGCTGCCCAAGACAAACTTTACTTCCAGCCCGTCACGTTTAACGGTGACCGTTTTGGTCTTTGCGTCCCATACGACTACCGCTTTCAAGGATTCGGCGATGCCACGGAAAGGAACCAGCGTACGTCCTTCTTTTACAACCGGGGGCACATCAAATTTGGTCTCTTTTCCATTTACATAGGTTTTGATGCCTTTTTGCCCCAGCTTTGATTTAAGATGACCTAATTTTTTATATTGTTCAACATTCGCTGCATCATCTTGCGTAATCTCTGCTTGTACATCCGCAGCCGCTTTAATGTTGCCTTTCTTTGCCAACGAATCGACCAGTGCTTTCAGATCCGAATCCGCATTCACATCGATGTTATACTTCGTTTTGAGCAGTGCGGCAATTCTTTCGCCAGCAGGCTTGTCTTTCACATTATCATAGGCGTTGAGCAAGCCGCCTGCTCCGTTATGTCCCTTATATACGGAATCGGTTACCGTTTCATCCTTATACACGGAATCGGTTACCTTTACTTTATCGTTATTCCCGTGGACGGATTGAGCAATCGCATGATCCGGCTTTTCTTTGCCGTTATTGTTCCCGCCCTGCGCCGCATATGCTGTGCTGGCCATCATGCTGATTGCAACTACAGTTGATAATAGAGCCAATTTCATTTTCATTCTTTACTGCCTCCTAAGAATAATACTGATTTTTATCCGGATATATCAATAATTGTTCGCAGATAAGATTTATTTTCAGCGGGTACACAGTTAAAACATAAAAAAGAAGCCTCATTACGAGACTTCTCTGTGAAGGAATTTTTAAATGATTAGGGTATGTACTGCTGCACGATCTTAACGACTTTGCCGTCCTTAATCGTCAGATGGTACGGGTACTCGCTGACATCGAGCACATCCTTCTTATCGTAGATCGCTTCGAATTTGGCAAGCGGAATCGCTTGATCCCATTCAGTCGTAATATCATAGATATTGCCGGTATGATCATAGATTTGCATCACAACAACAGCATGAGGATCGACTTCTAACGTCTTCACCCGCTTATCATCATTGATGATATAGTAGCCATCCGGAGAACCGTCAAGTCCGGAGTCCGGCTCCCGCTCCAAGAACATTTTATCCGCTTCTTTGCCCTCATACCACTCGATATCATCGGCCTGCAATGTAACTTTTCCGTTGGTATGATCTATGTCATTAATGAATGCCGTTATCGTATCTGGAGCCTTGACTACCGGTTCATAGCCGTTACTGCCCGCATAAGCCGTCGATATAAAAGCTAGCAATCCAATTATAGCAACCGAAACACCTATCGCTCTTCGTTTCATGATATCCATCTCCTTGGGCTGAGTCCGGTCTCTTCATTTCGCCTCTGAACATCCGACTTATACTTCTACTATACCCCATATGAAGCGCAATAAAATCTCAAAAAAGTAACAAAATGATAAAGAATTAATAAAGCTTCTTGAAGGCGCTGTCATTGGCGGAAAATGGAGAAGGACCGGTCAGCTTGCTTCATGATTTCTCTCGTTTCGTGTTTTCTGTTATTGTAGAACGGATAGGCAACACAAACCTTGCGATACCTTGGAGGAACCATGAAACGCTGGATCGTACTTCTGCTTTATGCAGCTGCTATTGCTGCGGCATGGGTGTATAAAGATGTCCTCTTGGACTGGATGAAGCATGGACATGCCCCTGTGTATCTGGCTTTCATCATCGTCACCGCGCTCGCATTCTTCCCCATCGTCCCCTTCAGTGTCGTTATCGGGCTTATGGGTTTCTTGTATGGTCCTGTTATGGGGGCCCTGCTCAGCTGGATGGCTGCATGGGTGGCTGGGATGATTATGTATGGATTATTCCGCTATGCCTTTCGCGCACAGGGACGCGCTTTATTAGCCCGTTATTCGACCTTGGACCGATGGACCAGTCTGGTTGAGAAGCATCCCTTCCGATTTGTACTTGCCGCACGCCTTATGCCGGTTATGCCGCAGTATGTCGTGAACTGTTATGCCGCGGTAACGGGGATCCGGTTTCCCGTCTATGCCTTAGCGTCCGCAATCGGCAAATTGCCGGCGATGTTCGTGTTTGCTTTTATCGGTCGGAATATATTCTCGGATACACGGTCCTTGATCCTCATGCTGGGTGTTTATGCATTATTTCTATTAATCGTTTACGGTGCGTTTCGAGTCTGGAAAAGGATGAATTAGCGGCTCGTCACTAGAGCCGTTTCTCGTACTGTCTACAGGTTCAATGAATAATTCAGGAATGCCGCGCTTACGACATAGCCTTTCTTCTCATACAGGCCTTGGGCCGAAATATTGGTATGCGCGGTGGCCAGTTCAATTCGTTTGGCCCTCGTTAAGATGGCATACTCCTTCGCTGCATCGAGCAGCTGCCCCCCAACCTGATTACCCCGGAACCGCTCATCAACGAACAAATCATTCAAGATCCATATGCGCTGCATCGACACCGAGGAGAAGGAAGGATACATCTGTGAGAATCCAGCCGCTTCCCCCGTCTGGCTGTGGATGGTAAGGAAGAAAATGGATTCATTGTGCTCGAACCTGCTCCATACAAATTCCCTTACCGCTTCCTTGTCAGATACCTGACCGTAGAATATCCGGTATTGGTCAAACAGCTCAGCGAGATGGTCCAGGTCCTGAATAGCCGCTTGTCTCGTCACAAATCGATTCATCCGTAACACTCCCTTTTGGAGATGATGTAAGTAACACAGTGAACTTCTAATAATGCGCAGCAGCGCACCTCGCCTAATCAACCTTGACCGGGCTTAACTCCCGGCTCGATAAACTCACCGCCTTGATGCATTTCCGGTATAAATGGCTCTCCTTGTTACTTGCCTAACACACCCGCCTTCAAGCTTCAATACTATACCTTGTGCAATTAACTCAGGAGGAGTGATTCTTCAATGAGCAGAAAACTATCAAAAAAATGCAAGCTAAAAAGAATGCAGACACATGTGCATGAATTTGAGGGCAGCACGAAATTAGCTGAACAAGGTAATGATCGACATAATCACCGTTTTGCCGGCGTTACCAGTCAAGTAATCCGTACAGGAAGAACCCATGTTCATGAAATCGTTTTTACTCATACTGACTTCCTGGATCATTTTCATAATCTCAAAAAAATAAGAACCGGTCCGGCAATACCCGTTGGCAACGGCAAACATGTCCATTTCGTAACCGGATCTACCACTTTGAATGATGAACATAGGCATCAGTTTAATTTTGCCACTTTAATTCAACAGCCGCTTGTTTAAACCGGCGCATAAAGCTGCCCCTAACGGAGCAGCTTTTATTCTGTTATTGGGCCCGGTAGCTTTACGGGAGCCTTCGGAGAGATGTATCTTCCCCAAATTCTCGTCCCGGCTAGAGGCAGCCCTATCCCTGCAAGGATGTTAATAATCAGCCCATAATCTAAGTTAAATCCCCAATAGGCAAATGCGAAGAAAATGACAAGCTCAACTATAAACCGAACCGTCAGACATATTGTCCGGAACATACGCCCATCCCACCTGCCTTGTCGCCGCATGAAGCATGAAAGAATCGACTAAACAATGAGGCTGATCACATGCAGAGTGAAGCTGGGGAACATAAAGAGTACCGATAAAGAAGCGGTGCGAAGGCAATTCAACAATTCTGGGTTCACCGAAAAGGTCCGAACCGACGATGCACAGCCCTGCCTCGTTCAGCCGTGCTGCATAGGAAGCATCCAGCCCATAGCTGCACCTGAACGCCTCAATGGTTTGCTCGCTTTGATAAATCCGGTGTACGGCGGACTGCTGCTTGATGAGAACTTGTCCCTCTTGTCCGGCTAAGGAGCAGCTTAGCTTGCTTATTAGGAAATGATTGGCCCCCGAATTATACTCCTCATGATGGACATCGGTCATACCGAGCACGTTTCTTGCAAACTCCATAATGATGAACTGAAACCCTGCGCAGGTTCCGAGTAAAGGGACGTCATGCTCGCGGGCAAAAGTAATGGCATGAAGTACGCCATCCACGGAATCAGGAACACCCGGCGCGATCCATAAACCATGATAGCTATTCAGCCATTCATCCGATTTTCCCGCAATAGAGGCTGTCGGCAGCCACTCCGTTTCTACAGCCAGGTTTGCTTTTGCCGCGGAATGAGCTAGAGCCATAGTCGTTGCCTGATGGGTCGGTGATTCCGGATTATAGTCGCCAATGATTCCGATTTTCAAAGAATTGCCCTCCCTCCACACCTATTTATCCGAAGGCCGGCAATCACTTCAGTTAACGCCATATCTTCCATAGATCCGAGCAGGAGATCATACCCGCTAAAATCAAAAAGCTTCGTAAGCTCATTCGGCACAACAACACAGTGCAGGCCAGCCGTTCTCGCTGCATGAAACCCATTCAGTGAATCCTCGAAGGAAATAGCCTCTTCGGCATGAACCCCAAGCCGCTGTAAAGACAACAGATACAGCTCCGGATCGGGCTTCACAAGGCTAACATCATCAGCCGTAGCCAGGCTGTCAAAGTATGGCCTCAGATTAAATTTCGATAAGTAGGGCTCAATCCAAGCTATAGGCGAGCTTGATGCCAGCCCGATTTTCAAATTCAATTGCTTAGCCGCTTCTAAGTACTGCATAACACCGGGACGGAGTCCAGTTTCTATGAGCATTTCCGCATGATAGAGCTTGAACCTATCTTTAATTAAGCTGTGCTCGATCGTCTCGCCGGCCACTTCAGACAGATACGTATAGGGGTTGAACTGATCGAAGGAAGTCCCAACGCACTGCGCGTAGAGCGGCAATGGAAGCTCCGCACCGTATTCTCGATAGATCTTATTAAAGGCATGATAGCAAGGTGTTTCCGTATCTATAATCAGACCGTCAAAATCAAAAACAACCGCTTTAATCAATTTCGGCCAACTCCTGTCTATTATCAATTGGGCTGGACACCAACCTCATTCTTCATTAACCGGGACCTGCTCCAGCAGATACCGCTCCAAAATAAGGGCAACCCCGTCCTTATCATTCGACGCGGTTACCTCCCTGGCTATGGCCTTTAATTCATCAATCGCGTTCTCCATCGCAACCGGCCAGCCGCACTGCTGGAAGAGACCATAATCATTAATGTCATCTCCAAAGGCGATCACGTCATCCATAGAAATATCCAGCAGGCCGCACAGATTGGAAACCGCTGCTTCCTTTGAAGCTTTTAACGAGGAAATTTGAATCAGCTCGCCTCGATCCGTATGTAAGATATTGAATTTCGAACCGAAATTCCGATGCAGCTCTTCATAGGGAACAGCTCCGGTCAGCAGCACTTTGGTTGCTTCACAACGCCGTAATTCATCTAATGTTCGGACAACAGGATTGCCTTTAACATTCATGCGGACCGTATAATCGATTTCCTTCAGACTGAACCACTCGTCTCTTACCTCTACTCCCAGCTCCACGTCCGGGTTATGCAGCAGGCAGAAATCTATGAGCTCCGCACAATCGGAGGCTGCCATAGACTCATGACTTTCAATTCCATATTGCTTACAAATGGTTAGAGCTCCGTTATAGTAGACGAACAAACCTGCCTCAAGCAGTTCTTGAGGCAAGAACTGTTTAACTGCCCTCGGCGGACGGGCGGTTGCAAAGATGATCTGCATCCCCTGCTGATGCAGCCGAAGAATAACGCGCTTACTTCTGTCCGATACCTGCTTTTCACTGGTAAGCAAGGTTCCGTCCAAATCCAGCACAACCGCGGAATACGCCACCATTCATCCTCCGTCTCAACTACATATCATTGCCGAGCTTCTCAATAATGCTTCGGATAGAATCATCGAGACCGATTTTTCGGTCTGCCGGGATATTGACGATTAAGAAACCGCCGAATACCTGCTCCCAATTGCCATTCATTTTAATGATCTGATTCTTAAACTCTTCTATTTCCTGAGATTCCGTAGCTTCCTTGCTCAGCAGCCAGGAATGCCGCACCAAATCCGATTTTCGCACCATTTCCTGGTAGTAATAGATGTCCTTGTCTTCTCTTACTCTTATAATATCCCCATAGGAAACGACATCTGAGAAAATTGGATTCTCCATGATTTTAACCGTATCCTTACTCATTCGTTTCACATCGAGAACCTCGATTTCACGCCCGGCTCCATCGAAGCATAGATGCAATTGAACGTTACCTTTCATCGTCCTCACCTCTTTTGAATCGTTAATCGGCTTGCCGGATTACATAGCTCCATTGAAATGCAAAAGGCTCCAGCCGTACAACAGTTGACCGCTTGTGAAGGGCTGGATTCATCTGTTAACGAGCATGGAGCCTTGGTGATTCGTTATACAATCTAGCTGCTTGATAAGGGGATTTTACATAGAGGATAGCGTCTCAACCAGTTAATTTCCATTCAACCGCCTGTGCTATTTTCACTCCTCTTCTTAGCTTCTTCCTCCCTGCCCTTTGGAATCGTAATCTGAGCGTGATGAAATCCAATAATCATCCGGGTCGGTCATCCCCTCCAATATGAATCTTTAGAACCAGAATCCATAATTGCCGGTCAAGTGCAGACTCAACATTTAGGAATACATGCAAACAACTTAATTATCATTGTGACAAAAAGTAAAGGATATGTACACCAGCACGCATCAGAAACCGCATATAAAGTGAAAGAGGGTGCCCCGCCTGCAGCGGAGCACCCTCTTATTTATATTCATCTGACTCAGCGTTGGATGCTCGGATACCGGATAGAGCCGTTTCCCCGTGTGAGGCGCGGCTGTGCTAACGCAAATCCGGCAGACTCCGGGCCATCGCGTCGATCAGCCTTCCGGTCGGATCTAAGCTGTATTCCCAGAACATGATGCCGGCCAGCCCCTGCTCCCGGACGTAATCACACTTGCAGGCGATGGACTCCTCATCGTCATAGGAGATGAAGGTGCTGCCGTTGAACAGGTAGGGCGCCTTGGCCGCATCATCCCAGCGGCGCACGAAGCCGTTCTTGCCGATGTAGCTCTCCACCAGCTCGCCGTAGTCGGGGCCGTAGCCGCCGGTCGTTCCTGCCATCTGATGCAGGCCGCTGTCACGGTCCGGAACCTGCTGCCAGAGCCGGGAGTAAAAGGCTGCGCCGAGTACGATCTTGCTGCGCGGCACGCCGGCACGCTCGAACAGGCGGACGGATGCATCGGCACTGATCCGGAACAGGTCGCCGGGAGAGGTATAGAGATTGCTATGATGCCCGGTGAGGATCTGGAAGCCGCCGCGCATGTCATAGGTCATGAGCTGAATAAAGTCCAGATACTGCTGGACCTGATCCATCTCGGTGCCGTCGACATAGTATTGGTCGGCTCCGGCGGCGATCGTCAGCAGATAGCGGAAGCCATCCGCCGAGCCTTTGCGGTCCAGCGCTTCGCGCATTGTGCGCAGCAGCAGCGTGAAGGTCGTCTTGTCATCCGCACTGTAGCCGATGCCTGCCTCGCCATAGCTGGGATACTCCCAGTCGAGGTCGATGCCGTGAATCGGCAGCTCCTCCAGCGCACGTACCGCAGAGGCAGCCATCCGGTCCCGGCCGGCCTCGGTGGAGGCCGCCTCGGAGAAGCCTCCGGCGCTCCAGCCGCCGACCGACAGCAGGATGGTCAAGTGCGGATGTGAGTTCCGGATACGGGTCAGCACATCCAGATGGCGGATATGCCCCGTGACGATCTCATCATTCTTGACATGGCCGAAGGCCACATTAAGGTGGGTCAGCTTGCTAAGGTCCTCATCCGTCATCTTCGGCAGATGGATATCGTTCACATAACCGGCTCGGATCAAGCGGTTCATCGTCATCATCGCTCCCATTGGTTAGTCATCTCAAAGCAAAGCCTATACGCATTCTTCCCATAGGCGGCGGACATTGTCCATCGCGATGCGGGAGGCTGAGCGGCACTCTTCAATCCCTTCGAACTCGATCGTGATGTACCCGTCGTAGCCGGAATCCTTAATCAGCTTAATGATCCGGCGGATCGGCAGATCTCCGTGTCCGACGATGGCGCCGCGCATATAGTTGCCGTGTGAGGTGCGGAACCAGCATTCGCCGCCCGGATTCTGATCGTACGGACGGATATAGAAGTCCTTGAAGTGCACGAGCGAAGCGTAAGGGAGATTGTTCATCACGCCGATGATCGGGTCCTCATCGACACACAGGAAGTTGCCGACATCGAGCGTCGTCTTGAAGTTCGGACGGTTCACACCCTGCAGCACCCGCTGGACGCGGTCACTCGCCTGGGCGCTGAAGCCATGGTTCTCAATTGTGGTGGTGATACCCCGTGCGGCTGCGTAATCCGCGACCAACTGACTGCCTTTAACCATCTGATGCAGGTGAGCATCGAACCACCCGATCGTCATCAGCTCCTGGGGGATGGTGAAGGCCGTTACATCGTGGCGCATATGCTTCATGCCGAGCCGGTGGACCAGATCGACATGCTCGCATACGCGGGCGACTTCTCGCTCGAACAGTTCGTCGGTTTCCTGCACGAAGTTGGCCGGCATGGAGTAGTTGGACAGCTCAATGCCGCGCTCCTTGGCTTTCTCCCGCACGGCGTCCGCCAGCTCCGGATTGTCCACGAGCGTGAAGCCGTAAGGAACGATCTCCATGTGCTCGCCGCCGTTGTCTGCGATCCAGTCGATCGCATCCAGCACGGTCATCTCTCCAGCCTTAATAGCGGCCAGCAGGCTGTAAGTACTAAGTCCGATTTTCATCGATAGGCCTCCTCATCATCATCATCTATTTTACTGCTGCAGTCAGGGACGTCTTGCTCGAATAATGTTTCTTCGGTCCCGGCCGGTTCACCTGCTTTTTTTGTCGCTCATTATTTATTTCTCCATGTTGGAATGGCCCGAAACTTATCCGTCGCATCCTCCTCGCGCGGGCGGAGCGCTGACCCTGAATGACAGTACCTTGAGCTCCCGATTCATAATTGAGTGGATGTCTGCTATCATAGATACGGTGTAGATGTCAGACGAACGGCTCCTGCTGTCGCTGCACCCTACAATCTACCGGAATTATACAGATGACATCATGCGGGCAGGATCACATCAATCCCCCTGCCGAGATTTGTCACGACAGGAGACAAGGCGATGAAACGGAGTTACTTCAAATCCCGATTATTTCTGCAATACATGCTGTCCTATTTAATCATCCTATTGGTACCGCTCGTCTTGCTGACCGTACTCATCTATCAGAGCGCAGCAAGCAATCTGAGGACCGAGATCGAGCGCGCCCACCTCAACCAGCTGGACCAGGCACGTACGACGGTCGATGCCCGGATGAGTGAGCTGAGCGAGATCGCTTCCCGCATCTCATACGACAACCGTCTAACATCCTACAGGGTACATGATGCCTACTATAGCAGCGAAGCGATCAATGCGCTGGGCCAATACAAAGCAACGAGCTCGATTATCGGGGAAGCGTTCTTATACTTCCATGGTGACGACCGGATCTACTCGACGGCCGGCATGTCCAGTCTGGAGGTTTTCTCCCAGCGCTACAACTTTCACAACTGGAGCCCGCAGGCGCTCAAACAGGATCTGAATCAGATGAAATTCCCGACCATGCGGCCTGCCGATCTGGTGATGCGCAATGAGTCACTCGAGCAGTCGCTGCTCGCCTACATGGTCCCGATCACGCCCAACAGCCCCAACCCGCACGGGACGCTGCTGTATCTGATCGACGAATCGGAGTTCCGCGGGCTGATCAGCTCAATCCTGGGGAATTATCAAGGCTTGACCTATGTGTTTGACAATAAGGGACATGTACTGACAGCCAACCAGCAGGGTGAGTCGCTGAGCACGGCGGACACGCAGCAGCTGTTCGCTCAACCGGGCGGCATCCACAGTCAGCGGCTCAATGGGAAGACCCACTCGGTCGTCTCCGTCAAGTCGGAATTGAACGGCTGGACGTATGTCACCGCCATGGAGAGCAGTCAATTCTTCAGCAGCGTTAGCCACATCCGCAGCGTCATCCTGTTCATCTTCGTCATCGTCTTGGCGGCCGGGGCGATCATCGCGCTAATGCTGGCGCTGCGCCAGTACTTCCCGATCTCGGATCTGGCCGACTTTGCCAGCACCAAGGCCGACCGCCTGAATCCCGGGAGCGGAGGCGGATCCGCCAGCGACGAGCTCGCGCATATCCGGCGTGTTCTGCTCGACTCCAGTCTGAAGGCGGACCGGCAGGAGCCTTATGCCAGGAACCACTACCTCCTCATGCTGCTCAAGTACGGCGATGCCAAGATGCTCCCGCCGGATCTGATGGATGCCTTCCATATCCGATTCGACCGGTCGCGGTACATGGTCCTGGTCATCGAGTGGGAAGAGGATTACGCCCTTCAGGAGCAGGATGATGACCTCGCCCCTGTATCTTCCCTGGTCAGCGAGCTAACGGAGCGGGAGTTCCCTGAGCTGTCGGCTGCCGTTCATGCAGTCGAGCTGCCGGAGCCTGGCCGCCTCGCACTGATCGTCGGGTTCGACCAGGCAGCGACACTCACCCAGGATGAGCAGGTACAGAGCATCGTTGCAGCCATCCGGCAATCGCCGGACGAGCAGCCGCCATTGACGCTGACGCTTGGCGTCGGCACGGTCTACGACAATCCCGATCATCTGAACCAGTCGTACATTGAAGCCTGCTCCGCATTTGAGTCCCGTCTGTCGACTGGACCGGGCAGCACGAGCTACTTCACCCAGCTGAACGATGCAGAGGATAAGGCATTCTGGCTGCCCGCCAGCGTGCTGCTGAAGCTGACTCAGAGTCTCAAGCAAGGCAACTTCGATGTCGCGGTACCGACAATCGGCGAATCCTTCGTCTATCTGCAGTCCTCCGGCGCTTCGCTCCCGCTCATGCGCTGCATGTGCTTTGATATTCTGAATGTGATGCTCAAGGCGGCCTCGGAGCTCGGGATCACCCATGTGAACCGGGATATCCCCCCGCTGTCAGCCTTCAGCTCCCTGGAGGAGCTGGAGAACAGCTTCCTCAGCCTGGCTTCGCGCATCTGCTCTCAAGTAGAAAGCAACGCCAAGACTGAGGAGCTCACGCTCATGGACCGCATCATCACATACATCGATGAGCACTATGGCGATCACTCACTCAGCCTGGAGTCGATCTCCCACGAGTATGCAATCTCACCTTCCCACTTCAGCCGCTCGTTCAAGGAGAAGTTCGGACTGAACTTCACCCAGTACGTCTGGCAAAAGCGCGAGGAGGAAGTCAAGCGTCAGCTCGAAACGACCAGCGATCCGCTGAAGGATATCATTCAACGGGTCGGATATCAGGATACCCCGAACTTCATCCGCAAGTTCAAGAAGGAGACGGGGCTGACACCGGGACAGTACCGCAAGCAGCACGCCGAAAGCAGCGGCGCCGTTCTCGCGGACGAAGATCTGGATTACGACTGAGCCGCGTCTTCCATGCCTCAGCTGGAGAGATGCTGCAAGCGGGTATTCGTTCAAATCCCTTATCTACGAGGACAGCAAGAGCCGGCACCCCCAGGGTGCCGGCTCTTGCTGCCATGCATCCCAGCGGGTGCCAGTAATGAAACAGCAGCCGGTCCGGCCTGCTGTACTTGCACGCTGTCCGCATTTTCATTCAGCCTAGCTTATGACCGGCTTATTTCTTCTCAGCCGAATTCCAGCGGTCGTAAGCAGCTTGATAGATCTTGACGATTTTATCGCTGCCCATTTTCTTGAGCTGCGCCGCATATTTATCCCAGTTCGACAGCGACTCTTGGCCTGTAACGAACTTTGCTTCCATTTGGGTGACGTACGTATTCAAATCGGACAGCATAGCCGTAACTTGAGACTGCTCGTCCGGCGTCAGGAATACGTTCGGGAAACCGATTTTGGCATACGGCGTAAGCTTCTTGGCATTCTCTTCATCGATGAAGGCATCGAAGTCGCTTTTCAGGCCTTTGGTCACTTCAGGATCGTTGATGCCCGGAGTCAGGATGCCGAAGTTAGGAGTCAGCTTGCCGCGGTATTCTTCACGGTCGCCGCCGCCTGGTACAGGCAGCCATTCCTTCGTGTGCGTCGCTTTATCTTTATACTTCCACAGTGTATTCTCCGGTCCTTGGGAGAACAGCGTAGCACCGTCATAGCCGTACAGATAGTCGACCCAGCGCATCGACGCTTCCGGATTCTTATTCGTCTTGGATAGGGCGAACACGCCGTTGGCCGATTGACCCGGGTGCTTGCCGTAGACTGGCGTGCCTGGGATCTCGCTCTTCAGCGGCTGCATGATCGGGTTGTCGCGGCTTGGCTCACCGCCCAGGGTGAAGTATGGATAGTAGTCGTTGAAGACAGCCACTTCGTTTTTCTTGCCTTTGGCTTTCTTCTGATCCGACGTCTGGGAGAAGATCTCGTGATCGAGCAGATTTTCTGACCAGAGCTTATTTAAGAACGTCAGGTAGCCTTTATAGCCTTCCTCTTGCGGCGAATAGTGAACCTTGCCGTCTTTGTCATTGTAGATGACCTCGTCGTACATGCCCCAGAAGCCGAACATGAACATGCGGATGTCATCCAGCTTGGTCGACGTCAGCGGGATTTCATCCGCTTTGCCGTTGCCGTTAGGGTCTTCTGTTTTGACGCGTTTCAGATAGCTGTAGAACTCATCGGTCGTCTTAGGCAGCTCAGTGACATGAAGCGCTTTGAGAAACTTGCCGTTGTACCACATCGGGCTCATATACCAGACAGCTGTGATGTCGATGTTAGGCAGCGCGTAGATATGGCCGTCGGGCGTCGTAATATTTTTGCGGATCTGCGGATTCGCATCGAGAATCTTCTTCAAGTTCGGCGCGTAGCCTTCGTCGATGTACTTCTCCAGCGGGAGGAGCGTGCCTTGGCTGCCGTAGGTGACCTGCTCAGCAGGCTTTAGGTCGGCAGCGTAAAAGATATCCGGCAGGGTGCCGCTTGCGAAGACCAGGTTCTTCTTGGTCTCAAAGCTGTCAATCGGAGAGTTCTGGAACGTCAGCTTGATGTTCGTGAGCTTCTGCATTTCCTGAATGACCGGCATCGTATCCCACTTGGCTTCCCCGGAGTCCGGAGCCATCATCGTGAGCGTGACCGGCTCTGCGACGATCGGCATGCCTTCTTTGTTGACTGATGCTGCCGTGTTGGACGGTCCTTTGTCTGCGGTGTTATCCGCTTTGCCGCAGGCGGCGAGCGGTGCGGCGAGCAGAGTGATGCCAAGCGCCGAGGCCATGATTTTGTGCACGGGTGCCTTTCTCATAGATGTCTGTTCCCCCTTAAATGTGGTTGTTTGTTTATATCAGCCCTTAACGGAACCAATCATTACCCCTTGAACAAAATAACGCTGCAGGAACGGATAGATCACAATGATCGGCAGTGTCGAAACGATGATGACCGCATATTTGACCAGTGCAGCAATCTCCGCTTTGTTGTTAAGCGCAGATGCCGTCGAGGCATCAACCGTGCCTCCGGCTTGAGCGGACATCTCCTGCAGGACCAGAATCTGGCGCAGGATGATCTGCAGCGGATACTTGGCTTCATCGTTGAGATAGATGAGGGCCGAGAAGTAGCTGTTCCACTGGGCTACACCGTAGAATAGAGCCATAACGGCGATAATCGGCATCGACAGCGGGATTATGATCGTAAAAAACATCCGCGTCGTCGATGCTCCATCGATCTGAGCCGCTTCCTCAAGCTCCCTGGGGATCGAGGACACGAAGAAGGTGCGCGTCACGATAATGTTGTAGATGGATGCAGCACTGGGCAGGATGATCGCCCAGATCGTGTTGACCATGCCCATGTCCTTCACGAGCAGGTAGGTCGGTACGAGGCCGCCTCCGAAGAACATCGTAACCATGAACATGCCCATGAAGAAGTTGCGGCCTATAAAATCGCGGCGGCTGAGCGCATAAGCCGCCGGCAGCGTTACGGCGAGACTGACGGCTATGCTTGCCACCGTATATAAGATCGTATTGGCGTAACCGCTCCAGATCTTAGAATTTTCAAACACCCGTTGGTAACCATCAAAAGTGATGCCTTTGGGCAGCAGCCACATCTCGCCCGATCCGACATACTGCGGATCAGAGATCGAAGCGCTGAGCATATAAATGACCGGATAGGCCACAATTACAAATGCAAACAACAGATACACATAGTTCACAATCAAGAATACCTTATCGCGCGGAGATTCCTTAATGGCGGTAGTCATGACGCATCCTCCTCTCTAACCTTACTATAATTAAGCCGGCTTCTACCACAGACTGTTCTCGCTCGTGCGTCGTACAACCTGATTCACGACAACAAGCAAGATGGCATTCACGACGGAGTTGAACAGTCCAACAGCAGTCGAGAAGCTGTACTGGGCATCGACAAGACCGGACTGGTAGACAAATGTTGAGATGATGTTGGACGATTCCATATTGAGCGGATTTTGCAGCAGCAGGATCTTCTCGAATCCGACCCCGAGCAGGCTCCCGACATTCAGGATCAGCAGGATCGTCATCATTGGGATGAGGGTCGGGATGTTGATGTGTCTCATCCGCTGGAAGCGGCTTGCGCCGTCGATAATTGCGGCTTCATGCAGCCCCGGATCGACACCGGACAGAGCAGCCAGATAAATGATCGTTCCCCAGCCTGCGCTTTGCCATACGCCGGAGAAGACGTACATGGTCTTGAACCATTTCGGATCCGTGAGGAAGTCCGGAGGGTTCAGGCCGACCCACTCAAGAATATGGGTGACGATGCCTGTCGTAGGAGACAGGAAGGTGATGATCATACCCGCCATAACGACGACGGAGATAAAGTGTGGTGCGTAAGTGACGGTTTGAACCATCTTTTTGAAGAAGCCGGTTCTGACTTCGTTGAAAGCAAGTGCCAACAGAATCGGGATCGGGAATCCGACGGCCAGCTCGTACAAGCTGATACTGAGCGTATTCCAGATGAGATCCCAGAAGTAGTAGGAGTTGAAGAAATGGGTAAAATGGTCGAAGCCGACCCATGGACTCCCCAGGAAGCCTTCTGTAGGTATAAAATTTCTGAACGCGATCTGAATACCGTACATTGGACCATAACAGAAGATGAGGAAGTACAGAAAGGCTGGAGCGATGAAGATGTAAAGCTCCCAGTTGCGTAAGATGCCTTTCCAAGTACGATTGATTTTGCGTGTTCCAACGATGCGGTTGTCCACCAGGACAGACTCGGTATTCTGCATTCTGTCACCTCCTTGAAAATATGTGCTGCTTGATTGCCAGCCGCCTCAAAATGCTGCACTCTCCCCGTCAGGATGGATTGGATACACATGATTGCATACGAGGAGAGCCCAGCTAAGCGGTGTGCACTGCAAAAAGAGTATTGAAGCGCATCCAAAAACATAAAGCAGCATGAATTTCACTTTAAATATGTCGATTCGCTTATACAAACATGTTTATTTTGATCGGACAATTCCAGGCAAAATCCAGCTTTAGCAAGGTTTTGCCGGACATTGCTCCGTAGATGCTATGCGTTACAGATACTTGTGCTGCGTGCGCCTACTTGCCGGATGCATCCCAGCGATCGTAGGCATCCTGGTAGATCTTAACGATCTTCTCGCTGCCCATTTTCTTAAGCTGAGCGGAATATTTATCCCAGCTGCTGAGCGGCTCTTGTCCGGTGACGAATTTGGCTTCCATCTGCTCAACGTACGTATTGAGATCGGACAGGATAGAGGTCACTTCGCTCTGTTCGGCTTCAGTTAGGAAGACGTTCGGGTAAGGCACTTTGGCGTACGGTAGTATTTTCTCCTTATTTTCCTTTTCAACCCAATCGTCGATATTGCTCCGCAGACCTTTTGATACATCTGGAATCGTAACGCCCGGAGTCGTAATGCCGTAGTTAGGTGTCAGCTTGCCGCGGAAGTTCTCACGGTCGCCGCCGTCCGGTACAGGGAGCCACTCCTTGGTGAGCGTCGCTTTATCCTTGAACTTCCACAAGAGGTTCTCCGGCCCTTGGCCGAACAGTGTCGATCCTTCGTAGCCGTACTGATAATCAACCCAACGCATCGTGGCTTCCGGAGCCGGATTCGTTTTGGAGATGGCGAATGTACCGTTCTTGGAAATGCCGGAGGACTTGGCTGCGACGGGTGATTCCGGGATATCGGTTTTCAGAGGAGCCATGATCGGATTCTCCGTATTCGGTTCTCCGCCGAGCATGAAATACGGCAGCCAGTCGTTAAACAGTGCGACCTGGTTACTCTTGCCCTTGGATTTCTTCTGCTCATCTGTCTGGGAGAACGTCTCATGATCGAGCAGATCGTCTTTCCATAGGCGGTTCAGGAAGGTCAGATATTCCTTGTAGCCCTGCTCCTGAGGCGTGTAGTGAACTTTGCCTTCTTTGTCTGCATAATAAACCTCGTCATAGATGCCCCAATAGCCGAGCATTTGAACCCGAATATCCTTGAGCTTAGTCGATGTGAGCGGGATTTCATCCGCTTTGCCATTGCCATTGGGATCCTCGGTCTTCACCCGTTTGAGATAGTCGTACAGCTCGTCCGGTGTGCTTGGCAGCTTGCTCACGCCGAGCTTTTTGAGGAAGCTTCCGTTATAGTACAGCGGGCTTTTGTACCAGACGGCGCCCAGATCGATGAAAGGCAGCGCATAGATGTGGCCGTCCGGAGTCGTGATCGATTTGCGCACTTCAGGATGCTCGTCGAGGAGCTTTTTCAGATTCGGAGCATAGTCGTTGATGAGCTTCTCGAGCGGAATGAGCGTACCTTGACTGCCATAGGTGACCTGCTCGGCAGGCGTTAGTGCTGCTGCATAGAAGATATCCGGCAGTGTGCCGCTGGCGAAGATCAGATTCTTCTTGGTCTCGAAGCTGTCGACCGGGATCGTCTGGAAGGTCAGCTTGATATTCGAGAGCTTCTCCATGTCTTTGAACACCTGCATGGTATCCCACTTGGCGCTGCCAACATCGGGGCCTATAACAGAAAGGGTGATCGGCTTGTCCAGGATCGGGAATCCTTCTTTATGGACGGAATCGGCTGTATTGGTTGTTTTGTTGTCGGATGCATCCGATGAGCCGGAAGAGCATGCGGCGAGCGATAAGGTGAGTATCGACAGCCCGACTGCGGATGTCAAAACATTGAATCTTTTCTTCATGAACGATGACCTCCCATATTTTTTTAAATCGTTTACATTTCAAATTTTATCGGTTATGAAAGCGTTTCGCATAGATGTCGTTTTCGCGGAATCGATTGAAAACTCTCCAGTAATGGCTGTTGTAGGGTTTAAAAGAGGCTGCTAGTGCGGGATTTTCCGCTCTAAAGCAAGGATGACATATTGCTATTGTCCATATATGACCTCAGCTGCAAGCCTTGATCCAAAGGACAATCCAAATTGTCCACGGGAGCCCGGCCTTTATTCTGACTCCGGCCGCCGCGGTGCATGAAAGAATGTCACACAAGGTACGGGATGCGCTCATTTGAAGATTAATCCATGATCACTCCATAGGCTCAGCCTTGTTAAAAAAGTATTATTCCGGATCTATGTGAATGAGCTCATTTATTCTCCATGTGAGCCTTATGAGATAAGTTCGAGACTGATCTTAATTATCAAAAAAACCAGCCCGCTCAAATGGACTGGTTCACGCTGCATTTATTTTTATGAAGCACGTATTATTTCGCCGCCGCTGCCCCAACTTATAAGATGCAGGCTTTAATCTTTTTAATGTAAATAAATGGATTTTACAAGCTCATTCCATAACTCCAATGAATCCCGTTCCCAGCGGATAGTCTTCCTCCTCCTTGCCGGGATCAAAGGTCCACAGCTTCGCAATGAGAAGAACATCCTCTTCACTTGGCAGTACAGGCTCTTCGGCATCCGGACCCGTGAACTGTAAATGATGCGCCCGCTCCTCATCCGTAAGCCCGCCTTGATCAATTAGGACTAATCCGTGATCCCCGACGTAGCCATAGGCACGAATCAGCTCACCGTCCACTGCTTTTGCCCATACATGATATTCGACAACCCGGTGTGTCCCAAAATAATAAGCTTCTTCGAACCTCTTGCTTAACTGTGTTATAACGGTTATCGGGTTGTTACGATCCTCGAAGCTCATGTCCGGCATAATCGGATTCACGATTAATGTCCACCCCTTGACTGCCGGGGAAACAAAATAATAGCCTTCCCCACCGGCAGCAGAAAGACCTGATCTCCAATTGGCAGTTTGAATGTCGGTCAGGCGCATTTCTTGGAGAAGCTCTTTCGTTTCACTGGTTTTAACCGCATACCACTGCGTCTTATAGCCGGGTCCAATGGGCAAATCAGGTGTATCATCCAGCTCGGGCTGCTGCGGCAAGCTCTCCGCTGATTCTGCTTCTACTTCTGTCTGCGGAAACTTGCGTTTGAAGAACAATTGGATCGAGCCAAGCGCAATAATGACAATAATAATGGCGACCGTGAGATTCATGGGCTGCTCCTTCTAGGCTGCTGTTTGTTTATTAGACTATCACATTCGCATGGCCCGTGAGAAATTCGCCTCTCCCTTATCGCTTTTGCCTGTACGTCAAAGAAACCCGCTCCTCATCGTTCTCGAGGGCGGGTTCTTCATTCGTTTTCTATAGACATGCAGCTAATCTCGCTCTTCCAAATTCCGTTTCAGATAGGTTTCCAGCGTATTCGTAATATCAAACACCGTGTGGGACAAATCATAATTCTCAAACGCATGCTCGCACTGCAGCTGGTAGGCCATATCTGCCTCGTAGTGACTGAGGCGCATGGCGACATCCTCTTCAGTCAGCCCCTCTGCAAGCTGCCTGGTCTCGATCGTATTGCGATCCGCATAAATAAATAACCGAATCACATGTTCGCCGTAGGTCTGCTTCAGCTTCTCCGCACCTTCAGGATTCAGTATCAGATAAATGCAGCCTTTATTCTGAAAGTTCCGCTCAATATCTTTATCACGAAGCCCATAGTGAGTCTCACGGATCGTGACACTTTCAATGAATCCGCCTTCAGCGGCAAGCTGGTCGTAGAGTTCGGGAGTGATAAAATGATAATCTTGGCCGTTGACTTCACCCGGTCTTGGCTTACGTGTCGCATATGACAGCACCTTGGATAAACCAAGCGTCGTCCCAACACTGTCCGCTACCGACTTTCGCCCCGATCCATCCGGTCCGGTAAATACGAAAATCAGCTCTCGATCCTTCAAATCACCCATATCCACAACCTCCTCAAAGTTAATACACGGCTGCTCCTAAAGGTACTAAACCAGCAGCACCTTCGAGTATGAACTAGCTTCGGATGCAAATACTCTTTCCTTATAGTCTATGATAGCAGTTGGGTTAAATATTGCCAATGATTTCAGATGCACTTTCTTATTGCCTTTCTTTGCCATGGATTCTGCGGTTAACTTACAGGATGAATGGACTCCGAGTTTATTTCACCCCAAACACGGATATGAATCAGATTGGCACCCCTCTCGATAATGTTGATATTGATTCACCGCTGGAACCTACCGAAAACGGAGCTTGATTCATAACGGTCTTGCTGTAAGCAGGAGCAGTCTCTTCAACAGGGCTGCTGCTGAATGTATTTGAAGTTGCATTGATACTTTTGCTTGCAATAGCGGAAGCGGTATCCGACTGGCGGTCCGAATACGGATTGTCAGTAAATACGGAGATGTCGCCAAACGTTGGAGCTGGAAGCTGATTGTACACCGAGGAAGCTGCAGTATTGGATAAATTAAGCTCGGTTGGGAAGATGGCAGCCCGCGCCTGATCGTAATTGCTGCCGTCCAGCTCCGCTTTTGCAAAGATAGAGAAGACTTGAGTCAGGGAATATCCATTATCAACCTGTGTCTGGATAAAGGCATCCGTTGTCTGAAACCGGTCCAGGATCATTTGAACTGTAAATTGCGCTTCTCCGTCCTCCGTAATTGGAGCATCCCCGTTAACAATTGACGGTTTCAGAGGCTCTATAAGCTGACCTAACAAAGTAATAAGCAGCAGAACGGTGATCGTACGTTTCAAGCTTATAATATAGATTCTCAATTGGTTATCCCCCATCTACCTTATTGATATTATTGGTTAAGATATACCTTGATGTCTTTATCTATGTTGAGAACAAAAGTTGGGAGACTATCTGAATATGAAGTACGAATTTTAACATACCGGGTGTTCAAGCCCGAGAACGAGAAAGTATGAACGATGCGGTTATTGACAATGGAAGAATTAAAGGTCCAGTTTGAAATCGGTGTATAAGTAATATTGTCTGCACTCTGATATAAGCTATAATTGGATTGAACGACTCTCGTGGATGCGTCGCTATCTATTAGTTCAATGCGTCCGATCTCCATGCTGCGATCCAAGCATATACCGACACTTCTCTTGATCATATCCAGTCCCAGATTTGAATAAGCAAAGTTCCCCGTTGGCCGGGTTGTTGGCGTAATATCTGAATCTAAATAAGTAAATTGCTGCCAGGCATTGATTTTCTTAATCAAGTTTCCATTATTGTCGTACTTCAGCTCGGTTTGATTGCGGCGATAGGTATAGCTGGAGGAGTACTGAAGGAGTTGTCCGCGGTTGTTGTATACATATTCAGTCTTGGCTGGAGAAAGGTAGAGCATAAAGGATTGGGGACTAATTACTCCATCAGGTGTATACACCTTCAAGTAATAAACGGAGCCTGGGGCAGTAGGGAATGTAAGTATCCGTGTTTGTTGATTGGAGAAACTCAAATCTATCTTTTCCTGTGCTTGGATGAGAGTCATATTGGAGTCATATACTTCGAGCTTATAATTAACTGCCTTGCTTATGAGGAACATGATGCTGGTCACTTTCGTACTTGAGGAAAATTTAAAATAGTCGATATCAGCTGCAGTGGAAATAAAACCTGAAAATCGGGCCCCATAGATAAGTTTGAATGCATGGCTGGCATCATTATTTTGTTCGAATGCATCGGCCCCTGTATAAAGCGTAATCGTCTCGGAAGGAAGTGAACGGTTTCCCGCGCTATCGATCGCAATGACGTAGAAGGTATACGGAGTGCCGCTTGTCAATCCTGTTACTTTGAAACTATTGTCAGCCTTCGATGTGCCTGCAAGAGAAGAACCTATGTATACGTCATAACCTGTAATCGTTCCAGCCGTGCTTATAGACGTATCCCAAGTCAATACGATGGCTGTCGAATTGCTTATTGAAGGCCTCAAATTTAAAGGTGTAGAAACCTCGTTACCGACTGCGGAAACGTTATTCATTGGAATTGTCAGAATAATAAACAGCGGAACTAGTACAAATAAAGAAATTACCGTTCTCCATCTTCGAGTCATTCTCACCCTTCATATCCCCCTTAAAATTTACTTAATATTTCATTTTTTAATAAAATTACTAATTTTTTTCTCAATTGAGTATACAATTTGTATCGATCTTTTTCTACAGCGAATATTAGGAGCTTTTGTCGTTTAGCATCGGATCATTAGCGATTGATAACGGATTGTAAATTAACTGTAGCAATATGCCGGAAATTTTCTCCAGTATTTCTGCTGTTTCTACTAATAATCCAGCCCCTTATCAGGCATTCATTTGCCGGAGAGTGAATACAATCGAAGTGATGTGCAAGTGGCACGGCAGGAGGTATTTTTTACTCAAAGGGGAGGGGAATAAGCATGCAAATCTACGTCGTCCGGTCCGGCGACTCGCTGTATCGAATTGCTCAGACCTATGGGGTTTCGGTGAATGAGATTACGGAGGCTAATGAGCTGACAGCGGGCAATGCGCTGGTCATCGGACAGGCATTGGTCATTCCGATTGTCGGGCAATATTATTGGGTGAAACAGGGGGATACTCTGACAACACTTGCACGCCAGTTCGATACGAGTGCCCAGACCTTGGCATCGGTTAATGGTCTGGAATTGAATGCGCCGCTTCCGGTTGGGCTGCGATTATACATACCGCCAATGCCCAGACGGAACGCGGAGGTCAATGCGTATGTCGATTTAAGAGGGACCACCGTCCCGCCGGCGCTTACGGAGTCTGCAAGGAAAGCCGCGCCTTATCTGACTTACCTTGCTCTGTCCAGCTTTCAGATTCAGCGCGACGGTACGCTAAAGCCGCCGCCGCTGGACAATTTCAGAGCCATTGCACGGCAGTATCAAGTCGCGCAGATGATGACCATTACGAATCTGGAGAACGATGCGTTCAGCGCCGAATTGGGTCAGCTCGTCCTGAGCGACAGCGCACTGCAGGATAAACTGCTGGCCAACATCGTGCAGATGGCTAAGGAGCTGGGCTTCGGGGATGTCCATTTTGATCTTGAATTTATACGCCCCGCCGACAGGGAAGCTTACAACAGCTTCCTGCGTAAAGCGGTCAATGTCATTCACGAAGCCGGACTCACCATGTCAACGGCTCTAGCTCCCAAAACAAGCGCAACCCAGGAGGGCGCCTGGTACACCGCGCATGATTACAAGGCTCATGGGGAGATCGCGGACTTCGTTATTATTATGACCTATGAATGGGGCTACAGCGGCGGCCCTCCGATGGCAGTATCGCCTATCGGCCCTGTCCGCAGCGTACTTGAATATGCGCTGACCGAGATGCCTGCGGGCAAAATTCTAATGGGCCAGAATCTATACGGCTATGATTGGACCCTGCCCTACGTTGCCGGCGGCGCTTATGCCAGGGCATTAAGTCCTCAAGCTGCTATCGCTCTGGCGCGTACACGCAATGCCGAGATTCTATACGATAACGATGCACAGGCCCCGTTCTTTCATTACTGGGACGGCAACCGCAAGGAACATGTCGTATGGTTTGAGGATGCCCGTTCGATCCAGGCCAAATTCAATTTATTAAAGGAGTTAAACCTCAGGGGAATAAGCTACTGGAAACTGGGCCTGAGCTTCCCGCAAAACTGGTTATTGCTTGATGATAATTTTAATGTCGTTAAGCGTCCTTCTTCTTAGAAAATAACAAAGGGCAGCCTCCTTCCCGCATTACACACGAGTTGGAGGCTGCCTTATATCAGGAACGGGAGATTTGACTTAATAGCCTTTATTCACCTTGGCCGACGAGCTTCTTGCCCATTTGCTTGACACCAGAAGATACATCTTTCTCAGGGGGAGCTGCCGCCGGTTCTGCAGCTGCTGCATTCGTTGTCCGCAGCGGAATTTCTTTGATGAAAAAGGTTAAGATAACGGCAACCACCAGAATCAGCGTACCGGTTAGAAATACCGTTGACAGTGACTCACTGAGTGCGTCGCGAAGCAAAGTAATCGTCTTGGCGAAGACCGGCTGCAGGTCAGCGGGCAGGCTTTGGTGCAGCTTCTCCAGTTCCGGCTGGTTCGTCAGCATCTGCGGGTTCGCAAAGGCTGCAAATTTCTGCTGCACCGCAGGATCAAGCTTGGACAGATCGGCGCCTTCACCGGATGCGGCGAGATTGGTCAAATTCCTTTTCAAGCTGGATGCCAGCACCGTACCCATGACCGCAATACCGATCGTGCCGCCCAGGTTACGGAATAACTGAAGCGAAGCTGTCGCTGCGCCAAGCTCTTTATGCGGCACCGCATTTTGAACCGTTAAGGAGAAGACCGGCATACCAAGCCCAAGTCCCAATCCGAAGATAATCATGGCCATTACGGCCATCCACACACTGTTCATGAAGACCATGATTAGCATACCCGCAACCATGATCGGCATACCGATTAAAGCAAAACGTTTGTATTTGCCCGTACGGCTGATAATTTGACCGCCGACCGCGCTCGTCAGAACCATACCGATCGACATCGGCATCGTTACATAACCGGCATGTGTCGGTGATATTGCCAAGACGCCCTGTACGAAGAATGACAGATAAATCAGCGCCCCCATCATACCGAAGTTCATCAGGAAACCAATGATATTGGAGAGCGTTACGACACCGTTTTTGAACAGATCCAGAGACAGCACCGGTGTTTTCACCTTGCTCTCCACGATAAGGAATAGAATAAGCGATACGAGCGTCACGGCAAACAGACCTAAGATTTGCCCGGATGCCCATTCATATTTGGAACCGGCCCACGTGAAGGCAAGGAGCAGCGGAACGATGGTCGTAGTAAGCAATAACGAACCCACGTAGTCGATAGATTGACCTGCTTTGCGCGGCACTTTCGGGAACAAGGTCAGAATCATCACGAAAGCAATAATACCAAGCGGCAGGAAGATCCAGAAGACCCATTTCCATGCCATATGGTCGACGATGTAACCGCCAAGCGTCGGCCCAATTACGCTGGAGAAACCAAATACAGCAGTCATAACGCCGGTCCATTTGCCCCGCTCACGAGGAGGGTACAAGTCTCCAACTGCCGTGAATGCTGTTGCCATGATGATACCGGCACCGATGCCCTGAATCCCGCGGTACGTAATCATTTGGTAAATATCAGTGGATGTGCCAGTCAGGAAGGCCCCTACAATAAAGAACACAATACCTGACAATATAAATGGTTTCCTTCCATAAATATCGGACAGCTTACCGACGAGCACGGTTGCGATCGTTGAAGTGAGCATATAGATCGTAATGGCCCACGTGTATAAATCCATTCCGCCAAGCTGTGCGATAATTCTCGGCATAGCTGTACTCACGATCGTCTGGTTAATCGCCGCAAAGAACATCGCGAACATAATCCCGAACATAATGGTGAGCTTGCGTTTACTTGATAAATGCTCCATGATTACTCTCTTCTCCCCTTAAGTAAGTTGTCATTCATTAATTCTTTCAAGCATCTTGGCAAAGATGCGTTTCAGATGCTGGATATCCTCAGCCGGCAGCCGGTCAAAGAACGCCGTCATCGTATCTTTCTGATCATTGAGCACACGGTCCAGCATTTGCTCGCCTTTGCTTGTGATCTCGATGTATACGACCCTTCGATCATCCTCGGCCCGCGAACGTTCAACGTACCCCTCCGCAATCATTTTATCGGATATGCCTGTAATCGCTCCTGATGTGAGACCCAATGATTCGGCAAGCTCCGATACCTTCAGCGATCCGCAGGAATGCAGCTTGAACAGTACCTTGAACTGGGTGTAAGACAGACCATAGGACATATGCTTATTCCACTCCTGGGTCATGTTCTTGATCAGCGTTCGGAACAGGCCTGCAACATCTAAGAGCTCGGTATTGTACGCCATCTGAATTCCTTCTTTCGGGCCAGACCGCAGCTTATTACGCCTCTGGCGGCTGCTGCGGAAAATTATTTTACTACTAAAATAATAATCACTAAAGTATTTAATACTATATAACTTTGTTGTAAAGCAGTCAATAAACAAAAAACGCCCTCTGAACCGGTATTCGCGTAAATATACGCATTTCCCCTGTCAGAAGACGCCTTCCATGCTAATTCCTCAGCCGTTCGTTCCTTTATTTATCCTAGGGCCCGCTTAACCATCCGTCGGTAGCTATTCTCCCCAATTTGCAGGCCCCCATCCTCATGGAAGCCTTTCTTCTTATATAAATCATAAGCGCGGTCATTATATTCCTCTACGATCAGGCCCACTTTATCGTAACCTGCCGCAATGGCCCGTTTCTCTCCGGCGAGCATCAGATGCTGTGCAATACCTTGCCCCCGAAACGACTCGTCCACTGCAATCGCATCGAAATAATATTCACCGTCTCTTGCTTCCTTAATGATACAAGCACCGGATTGCAAATTCACCATGAAAGGCTTGTCCAGCGCACCTGCCCCATCGCCCGGATAGGCAATAAGCATACCGACTGCCCGCCCCTCCCGCTCCTCTACAATGACATGCTCATAACTGATCCGGTTCCCCTTTTGCTTATAAAAAGCCTCAAGCCGGCTCAGGGCCAGCTCCCCGTCTGTTGTTCCAGCGAGCAAGCAGGCAATGGAGCCAATTGCAGCCTGAATAAGCGGCATAACCTGCGGTGCATCCTCACGCTTTGCTGATCGAATCATCTTCGTTCATGCTCTCCTTCTGCATTACTGATGTTCCGTTCATGATACCGGGCCGCTTTATTATTGGCAAGTTTGAGGCGCATTCATGCCATGGGAAGCGCCGCCGCGAAAGCTTGGACGCGTGAATTCAGCCCAGGCCGCAGCCGGACGTATGGTTAAAAGCGCCTTAAGACGTACTTCATCCCCGCCTAAAGGCCAGTTTCAAAAACCGTCGCAGGACGGTTCTCCAGCAAACGCTTCTGCTTTAAACTTAGGTTATCAAATACGGAATGTATCAATCGGATTAAATGAAAGGGGATTTTCACAAATGAAGAAATTATACCGCTCCACCATGGATCGCAAAATAACCGGTTTATCCGCCGGTGTCGCTGAATGGTTTGGCATTGACCCTACCATCGTCAGACTCATCCTAATTGCATCTGCATGCTTCAGCTTCGGAACGACGTTCCTGATCTACGTTCTAGCCAGCTTCATCGTACCTAAGGCACCTTACGAGGTGCTCTACACCAGCAGCCTACACAAATTTTAAGGAGTGAATACAATGAGTGTTATTACAAGATTGATTCAATTGACAAGGGCCGCTACAGGTGAATTACTTGATAAACTGGAAGATCCGGCGATGATGATGAACCACTATGTCAGAGAGGCGCAGGCTGAGATCGAGAAGATCCAGCAGGAGCTGACCAAGCAAGAGGTGCAGACTCGGGTCCTTCAGCAGCAGGCGGATGAAGCTGCCAAGCTCGCTGAGCTGAGCGAAGCCAAAGCACTCGATGCATTAACTGCCGGCAACGAGGCGCAGGCCCGCGACTTGCTTTCCACGAAGCTTCAATATACGCAAAAGGCTCAGGAGTACCGCAACGCCTTGGATCAAGCCAATTACCAAATTCCGCTGCTTGCCAAACGTCTGGAGGAAGCAAAAGCCGAGCTGGTTGTCATGCAGAAGAAACGCGATGATTTGACAGCCCGCATTCAACAAGCTGCTGCCAAATCGCAAGCTGCAGTACCCAGCTTCAGCTGCAGCCCCGGCGTTCTTGATGGCGGTTCGGCTGCCCGCGGCTTTCAGCGCATGGAAGAGAAGATTCTCCAGTGGGAAGCGCATCTTGATGTGAAGCGCCAGACTTACGCTCCTCATGGGGATACAGCCGGCCAGGTAACGCCTGACGCGCAGAAAAATGCCTTGGTTGAGCAGCAAATGGAACTGCTTCGCAAGAAGCTTCCGACGGAGTAAACAAACTCATTAGGTATAGAAAACAAGCCTGCTGAACCTTTGCGGTCAGCAGGCTTGTTTTTTTGGGGAACATAAATCATCCGGCCGGGTGCGGCTCTGCGTTTCGCGCTTCGAACAAAGGCACCGGTTGACCTCCGACACCTTCCGATACCGCGTGCGGTGGGAGCTACACACACTGGGAACTGCACACGCTGCGAGATACACACGCTGGGAACTGCACACACTGGGAACTGCACACACTGGGAATTGCACACGCTGGGAACTGTGTGCGGCGGGAGCTACACACACTGGGAACTGCACACGCTGCGAGATACACACACTGGGAACTGCACACACTGGGAGCTGCACACACTGGGAATTGTATGCGGTGCAGGCAACTAGCTTGCTGCAATCGGCTCTATTCGATTCGTATTTAACTTTAAATTCTACTGGACCAAATCTGGCAAGCTTGCTACAATAGGAAACAGACGAAGAACGTCCGAATGCCATTCTGGCAGGCGGGCGTTCTTTTTTGTCGTATGCAGGGAAATGGGAGGCCGGGAAGTTGAGTCATTTTGAGGTTAAGCATGCAGCTTTTATCGAGGAGCATATGGTTAGGCGTACTGGAGAACGAAAAGGCCGGCTGCAGCGAGGACATCAATATGCCGAAAAACTGCTGCTCCAACACGTGTGGTGGCCATTATTCGGTAATTTCGATCATTTGCATCCGGAGTACGAGATTTACGATTGGAACCGCAAGTCTCAATTTCTTGACTTTGCCTTCATTGCTCCATTCGGGCGCTACGGCATTGAATGCGACGGGTTTCAAAGTCATGTAAAGGATATGGACCGTGAGAAATTCAGCTATTCGCTGAACCGGGATACTTTTCTAACGGGGCTGGGATGGAAAATGATCCATTTCTCCTTCGATGATGTCCAGAACCGGCCAGAGGTATGCCGTATGCTGCTTCAGATGGTCATTGGACCTTACTTGCTTCGGCAAGAGCACACCCTGCCCGCTGTTAAAATGGAGAAGGAGCTGATCCATCTTGCATTTAGACTCGGCAGACCCGTCCGGCCTAAAGATCTTCAAGACGAATGGGGCATCGATTTCCGCACCGCTCGAAAGCACCTTGTTTCCCTAACAGCCAAAGGATGGCTTCGCCCGATCTCAAAGGGGCGCAGAGTACGCTATTACGAGTTGTCTGAGGGTATGTTAGAACAGCTGCTTTAGTTAGTTGAATCTGCGGAGTGAGAATTTTCTTTCTAGAGGAATTTGTACGTTCAGCTTGCCTGAATGTGCAGCATGGCTTGGAGCTTAACTTCCCAACTTGTCTGAATGCGCAGCATCCCTTGGAGCTTAACGTTCAACTTGCCTGAATGTGCAGCATCCCTTGGAACTTAACTTTCACTTGCCTGAATGTGCAGCATGGCTTGCAGCTTAACGTTCACTTGCCTGAATGTGCAGCATGGCTTGGAACTCAACGTTCAAATTGCCTGAATGCGCAGAATGACTAGGAGCGTAGGCACCTATACTGGATTTCATACAGTTAAATAGCCGATTATGAGCTTATGTCAATATAGTAGACACAACTTTATGAAACCTGGAGTTGCTCGTAATAGCTTTTTTCGAACGCATACGGGGACTTGTAGCCTAAGGTAGAATGGATCCGAATGCGGTTGTATTCGAGTTCAATATATCCATGAAGGGCGTCATAAGCTTGTTTGCGTGTGCGAAATTTAGT
>NZ_JBHSOW010000096.1:0-120225 GCF_042656405.1 Paenibacillus solisilvae
AAGTTCACTCATTCCTTATGGTACCATAAGGTTTTTTTCTGAGTGTCTACTTGAAGGGGATAATATCATTCCCTTGATCTACCGGTGTTTTTGATTAAGGCGCCGAGTTATATTTGCTATCCTAACTAAAGCCCGTTTACTTTAATATGCTCCGTGAATGCGGCTAATGCTGTACTGGAAAACCGGTCATTACGGCGAACCAGGCCCGTTTTTATAAATCTGAACGTTTCTGGAATCGGGTAAGCAATCAGATTTACATACTCTCCCGTTAACTCAGCGGCTCTTGCCGCAGCCGTAGTCGGGATAAGCTAAGAAACCTCCAGAAGCGCTGCTCCCGGAGGTTTCTGGCTTATTTGATCTTATTCATCCAAGTCTTCAATGCGGCAAGCAGTTGTTGATGCTGCTCCTTTTCCGAGATGGACGGGACGTTGTCTCCTCGCTGCGAATCAAAGGAACTGAACTGCGAATGGTTCCCGCCTTCAATGGAAACAAATGCCGTGTCAGCCGGCAAATTCACTTTGTTTTCCCTCCATGCCGACCAGGGTAATATCCCATCCTTGCTTGCCGTAAGCTGAAGCACCGGAAGTCCCTTCTTGCTAAGATCCCCTTTTGAATCGGCATAAGAGGCCAAAAAGAACATACCCTTCAGCTTATCCGAATGCTCCGCTGTATAACGCGCTGCCATTAATCCGCCGAGGGAATGACCCCCGATGATGAAGCTCTCTTCCGGATGCCCGTCTATAATATCATCCGCGCGATTCTTCCCAAAAACAGCCAAATTGAACGGCATTTTGACGATGTATACCGAATGCCCAGTCTCAGCAAGCTGCGATCCCCATGCAGCATAACAGCTAGCCTCTACCAAGGCGCCAGGGTATAAAATAATCGAAGGCTGCTTCACTTCCCCCTTTGGCCGAAAGACCAGCAGCCCCTTGGACTCTCTGACCGTTACTTTAGCTTCATTTGACAATGCAGCTATTGCTCTCGAATTCGGGTGATAGGTAAACAGCTGGAAGGCGATGGTACCAATGATCACACAGAGGGCAAGCATACTCACAACCCATATCGTAATGCGCTTTGATTTCCCCGCTTTGCTTCCTTTTCTATCCACTTTGTACATCCGCCACCCTCTTCCCGTCTGTTCTAAGTATTTCTACTAGTTGTAATTTTAAGTCCTTAATACCCGTTATGAACCGAACGTCAACTTTCCAGAAATTAGCGGCTTATCCAGCTAAACAGATGCTGGTATGCTAGAACTATTACATACAGCATCCATTACCCATTCGAACGGAGAATTCGCCATGAACAGTAAAGCAGCCAAGATTGTATTGACCGTCATGCTCCTTATAGGAGTGGAACAACTGGCTTCCCCCCACATCCATCACATTCATGCAAGCACTGTCATATTGAATGTCGGAGCCTCGGGGCAGCAGGTTTCCATGCTTCAAGCAGACCTTCAGCAGCTTGGATACTACACTTATCCAACGATTACGGGATACTACGGCTCCATTACCCAAACAGCTGTTGCCCGTTTTCAAGCCGATTACCTTCTTCGTGCAGACGGCATTGCCGGACCCTTCACGCTGGATGCCATCCATCATAGTCTCGTGAAGCAGCAGCTTGTGCGGGAGACCTATTCCTATACGGGAACTCCCTATGTCTGGGGAGGCTCTTCCCCTTCAACCGGATTTGACTGCTCGGGCTTCGTTTATTTCATGTTCACTACATTCGGCATCCCGCAGGCTCGAACAACCTCCGCTA
The DNA here is from genome assembly GCF_042656405.1 of Paenibacillus solisilvae. Classification (NCBI taxonomy): domain Bacteria; kingdom Bacillati; phylum Bacillota; class Bacilli; order Caryophanales; family Paenibacillaceae; genus Paenibacillus; species Paenibacillus solisilvae. The sequence goes on from NZ_JBHSOW010000096.1 coordinate 1,762, forward strand.
ACCTATATACACAAGGGATCGCGATTAACAAATCCCTGCTGCGTCCCGGCGACCTCGTTTTCTTCAAATCGATTAACACGGGAATGATCAATCATGTCGGCTTTTACATAGGAAACGGGTCTTTTATTTCAGCTATCAGCTCAAAGGGAATCTATGTCCAGCCGCTGGATAATTCGTATTGGGGTCCGCGTTACGCTGGCGCCCGGCGCTTGTACTGATAAATCATCCAGCCTTCGAAATTGTACATATCAGCCCCCTCCTGCCCATACATATAGATATGAAGAACAACCATTTTCCTTTTTGAGGGGGAAGCCTCCATTGCGCCAGGATGAAGTAAAAGCGCTCGAACGCGCCATTGATGAGATAACGGAAATCGCCAAAGGATTCGGACTCGATTTCTACCCGATGCGGTACGAGATTTGTCCGGCAGATATCATTTACACCTTCGGTGCATACGGGATGCCGACACGCTTCAGCCACTGGAGCTTCGGCAAGACGTTCAACAAGATGAAGATGCAGTATGATTTTGGACTTAGTAAGATCTATGAGCTTGTTATTAACTCGAATCCCTGCTATGCCTTCCTGCTTGACGGTAATTCACTCATTCAGAACAAATTAATCGTCGCCCACGTACTTGCTCACTGTGATTTCTTCAAGAACAATGCCAGATTCGGCAATACCAACCGCAACATGGTCGAGAGCATGTCGGCCACGGCGGAGCGCGTAAGCCAGTACGAGATGTTATACGGAACCGATGAGGTTGAGAAATTTATCGATGCGATTCTGGCGATTCAAGAGCATATTGACCCTACCTTGATTAAGCCCTATCAGCTCGACAAGTCGCATTATATCGAGATGCTCAGCAAGGAAGAATTGAACCAAGCGCCTCCTATAAAGACAGGTTACGAGGATTTGTGGACACTGGATACGGAAGAGAACGATAATTCCGCCAATAGCCCGGAGGCCAAACGTTTCCCTCCCAAGCCGGAGAAGGATCTCCTCTGGTTCATCGAGGAATATTCCCCGCAGCTGCAGGACTGGCAGCGTGATATTCTCTCTATGCTTCGTGATGAAATGCTCTACTTCTGGCCGCAGATCGAAACCAAGATCATGAACGAAGGCTGGGCTTCGTATTGGCATCAGCGAATCATCCGCGAGCTTGATCTCACAAGTGATGAGACCATTGAGTTTGCCATGCTCAATTCATCCGTCGTGCAGCCCTCCCGCCACAGCTTAAACCCTTATTACCTGGGGGTCAAAATCTTCGAGGATATTGAGAAGCGGTACGACAATCCGACCAGAGAAGAGCAGGAACGGTTCGGACGCAAACCGGGCCTTGGCCGTGAGAAAATGTTCGAGGTGCGGGAATTTGACTCCGATATCTCCTTCCTGCGCAACTACCTGACCAAGAAGCTGGTCGAGGATCTCGACCTCTATATCTTCGAGAAGAAAGGCGCCGAGTGGAAGATCACCGACAAAACGTGGGAGTCGGTTCGGGATCAGCTCGTCTATTCCAAGGTTAACGGCGGATTCCCGAATATTATGGTCGTCGATGGGGATTTCAACCGTATTGGCGAGCTCTTCCTCAGCCACCAATACGAAGGCATCGAGCTTGATCTGAAATATGTGGAACGAACGCTGCCCCATGTTGTTGCGCTGTGGGGCAAATCCGTACATCTCGAGACGGTCGTCGAGGATAAACGCATCGTATTCAGCTGTGACGGCAAGAAGACGAGCCGCAAGTTTATTTAATGGATGAAAAAAGAGATCGCCCTTCCCGGCTGCTCATCGAGCTTGGGAGGGCGATTTTTTGCGGTCTGCCATTTATACCTGGAACAAGCTGCTAACCCGCTCCTCTACCTGCTTCAGCATCTCTTTGCGCGCTGCATCATCCACCTGCGAAACAGCGCCGAATAGGAGATGATCGACTACCTCTATGCCGCAGAATTCAAAGATACCGACATCCGAGGTTTTCTTCAATGCATCCGTCATCCCATTGGAATCATAGATCTCACCAGGCGTTCCGTGTGTGTTAATAAAGAGCCCTTTCTTACCTGGAAGCAGCTTCTCAATGGTCCCGTCCTTGCCATAAGCGTATGCAAATCCATATGCGAAGACGCGGTCGACATACCCTTTCAGAATGGCTGGAAGGCCCGTCCACCAGATTGGATAGACGAACGTAATAACATCTGCAGAAGCTATGTATTCCTGCTCTGCCTTGATGTCTGAAGGGATTTGCCCCGTACGCAAGGCGCTGAAATCCTCAAGCGTCAGTACAGGTTCGAACTGCAGGGCATACAGGTCACGGACAACAACCTCATGCCCTTTGGCTTTCAATGCTTGGACCGCCGTTTGCAGAATAGCATGATTGAAGCTTTCTGGATTCGGATGTGCAGCTACGATAAGATGATTCATCAGTTACCTCCTTCAATGATCTCAATCAAACCTGCCTTTCAGTTTCTCCTTTCTTCCATTAACCTTATTCATAACTTTCACATCTAAACAACAAAGAGCGGCCGGCGCTTAATTGCACCAAGCCGCCCTTTCCCCTTTCCTGAGCCAAACACAGCCCTCTCCTTCCATCATACCTCTACCTTCTTCACATCAACGGTAACGACAAGGTCCGCTTCGCCCGTCCCGCGGTAAACGCCCTTGACGGGGACGATATCCTTGTAGTCCCTGCCGTGGCCCAATTTAACATAGCGTTCGCCTACTAAGGAATTATTGGTAGGGTCGAGACCGCACCATCCGATTCCAGGCGCATAGGCCTCCACCCACGCATGAGAGGCCTGTTCGAAGTCAGCGCTGCCTCCCTGCAAGTCGCCCACAAAATGATACCCGCTTACATAGCGGCATGGCACCCCATTCGATCTGCAAATCGCTATCATCAGATGAGCAAAGTCCTGACACACCCCGCGGCGTCTGCGTATCATGTCGCTGGCTACCGTGTATACATTCGTTGCATGCGGATCATACACGAACTCGGCATTAATGCGGCTGCAGACACTCAGCAGCCAGTCGTAAACCTCCTGCTCTACACCTTCCGTATTGTGACCCGGAACATGAGCTTCCGCAAAGGCAGCCACCTCAGGCGTTATACTGGTGTAGTCTGTGGGCAGCAGAAATTCAGCAAAACGGTTCTGCGCTTCTTCTCCTGCCAGCCACTCCCATGCCTTCTTTGGCTCCATCCCTTGCGCTCCAATGTGCTTTTTGCTCGCTTCTTTCGTTACGATTGTCATTTGGGTTCGGATTGTCAGCTGCTGATGAGGTTCGTTAACAGAGAATGCATGCACACGGTTGCCGAAATAATCTTCGTAGCTAAAAAGGGAAGCGTTCGGCTCGACGTAGATGGAATGCTGGTAGCAGGACTGCTGATCATTCGTAAACGGAGTCAATCGTATCTCATTGACACTGTCCGTCACTGCTCCCATATAGGAATATTGTGTCGTGTGCGAAATGCATAGCTTCATGCGCTGACCTCTCCCATCCGAAAGAAGGTATGCGCAAACGTTACCCCAAGCTGCTGAGAGGCTTGCAGCAGACGGCCCGTTACCGCGTTCTCCAGATCAAAGGAAAGATCCTCCCGCTCCAAGCATGCAAGCTCCGCTCTAAGCTTACCTACTTGACGGATAATTCGGTCATGAGCAATACGAAGCTGCTTCTCCTGCAGCTCGATACCGCGAAGATGATCATCCAGCTCATCAAGAGAGAAGTGAACCGAACGAGGGAATACCGTGTTAAGCACCAGAAACTCAACAATCGAATCTAGCGAGAATCCATCTGCATAATAGCGGCGGAATGCCTGATAACCGCTGACCGAACGAAGCACCGCCAGCAGAAACGGGTATACCTCATGATCCATGCTGTAATCATCAAAAGAAAGCGAGGCGGATTTGGATGCATGAACCGACTGCATAATGCGAAGTGTATTCTCCGCGCGTTCCAGGTAACGGCCGCACTCAATAAAATGCCATTCGTTCTCTCGCGGCATAACAGACTGGCAGATTCCCGTGAAGAGCGCTGTCCATTCTTTGATCCGGCCAAAAAACTGATGCGGCGATTCCTTGGTTAAATCGCTCTGCTGCTTCTCTCTAAGCCATAAATAAAATCCATTGGCAGCATCCCAAAGCTCACTTGGCAGCTTCTCCCGAAGCGTGCGCACATTGCCTCTGGCATGGTTTACACAAGTGACCAGTGAATTTGCGTTATCACGATCCAGCGTGACGTAATGAACAACATCCTGCTCGGTATATGAAGCTCCATACTGCTGCTCATAAGCTTGACGGCTTCCGAGCGCATCAACAATTCGTCCCCATTTACAGAGCCGCTGATCTTTGGATTCCGCATCCGAAATTAATTGAGTTTGTGATTCCTCAGACTGCAGGTGGTAATGGACATCAATGAGCCTCGCGTGATTTTCCGCCCGCTCCATATAACGGCCAATCCAAAACAACGCTTCAGCATTTCGGTTGAGCATCGTTCATCCCTCCAATTGATTATCGGTTAACGATTTAACACCCATGTGTCTTTGACTCCGCCCCCCTGCGAAGAGTTGACGACAAGAGAGCCTTCCTGCAGGGCAACACGGGTCAGACCGCCAGGAATAACATGCGTGTCCGCCCCCATAAGAATGAATGCACGCAAATCAATATGCCGCGGGGTCATCGCTCCGCCCATCATGACCGGAGCTCTTGAGAGCTTCATTGTGGTTTGCGCGATATACCTGGCCGGATCATGACGAATGGCATCGGCAAAGGCAGCTATTTCTTTCGATGCTGCAGCCGGACCGATCAGCATGCCGTAGCCGCCGGATAAAGAAGTTTCTTTCACCACCAGCTGCTCCAGATTGTCCAGCGCATACTCCCGGTCTTCCTTCCGTGCAAGAATATAAGTCGGCACATTATGAAGAATAGGCTCTTCCCCCAGATAGTAACGAATCATATCCGGTACATAGGCATACACGGCTTTATCATCCGCTACACCTGTTCCAGGTGCATTGGCAATCGCCACATTTCCCGCCCGGTAGGCATTCATCAGCCCAGGTACCCCCAGCAGTGAATCCGATTGGAATGCAATAGGATCCAGAAACTCGTCATCCAGCCTGCGGTAGATCACATCTACTTGTCTCAAGCCGCGTAGATCTCTCAGGAAAATTTTATGGTCTTTATACACGAGATCGCGGCCTTCTACCAGATGGATGCCCATTTGCTGCGCCAAAAACGCATGTTCGAAATAAGCCGAGTTGTAAGCCCCTGGCGTGAGCAGTACGATGAGCGGATTCGCTTTTCCTGATGGAGCTAAGCTGCGAAGCGAGCTTAAAAAAACATTCAAGCTTCGCTCAATATCCGCTACCCGGCTGGATAAATACAATTCAGGAAACAGCTCGCTCATCAAGCTCCTGCCTTTATATAAGTAAGAGAATCCCGATGGGGTGCGCAAGTTATCCTCCAGGACATAATATCGGCCTTTCTCGTCGCGGATCAGATCGATCCCCGAAGCGGTCATATACACATCCCTCGGTACCTGCAGACCAGCCATCTCCGGCCTGAAATATTTGTTGCTGACGATCATCTGACGAGGAATAACCCCGTCCTTCACAATTCGCTGTTCAAAATAAATATCCCGGATAAAAGCATTAAGCGCTTTGACGCGCTGCTTCATTCCCCGTTCAATGGACTCCCACTCATGCTTGGGAATGATTCTTGGAATGTAATCAAAGGGGATTGTCCGCTCGAGCGGCTCAGACTGATTGGGCGAGTATAAGGTAAACGTGATGCCTTCTTCCAGCATGCGTTTCTGCATGGCTGCCTGTCTCGCAGCGATCTCAGGGGGTTTCATGCGGGCGAATGTTCGATGAACACCTTCATAATGAGGGCGGACCGTCAAATCTTTCTCGAACATTTCGTCGTAAAACGACTGTGAATCGTAAGGATTGAATTGCGACTGGATCGCCATCGACATGTTTACCGCCTCCAAAGCAATCTCTTGTCAACTAAATGTCAGGTTTGTCCCGGAAGACCTATGAAATTTGGATGAATTACTGGGGATTGTTACCTAAATCATACCCCAACCCAAAATAACATGTCAACTTATATAACATAAAGAAAAGACGCGAAAGCCGCGTCCCTACTGGTTTTATGGAGTTGAAAATATGGCTGCGCTTTCATTCTTTGCTGATCATCCGAATCGTCCGAGGCGCGCTGCTCGCTCTCTCTACCATCATCCGGCCTCGGCCAGATAGAGCGCACCCGATTCCCGGATCAGGTGATTCACCTTTCTTATATTGGCTGTCGAGACTGTAGCCTCTATCCACTCACCGGTCGGTAAATGGTCTTCGAAATAAAGTTTGCGCTGAACAGGATCGTAGGCACTGGCTTTATTCAGGTTGACAATCGCATTCCGATCGACCTGCTCGTAGCCGAAGGCATTAAACTGCCTTACAAGCTCTGCAGCAGTTTGCGGGTAACGAAAATTTCCCCAGCGGGTCACAAACTCGGGCCCATTCTTCGTGGGTATGATCATACAGATTTCTTCGACTTGAACAATGCCGGGCTCGCCTTTGTCGTTCATCAGCAGCAGCTGCATATATGAGATACCCCCTGATAAAATAAGAACTTATGTTCTTATTTTATCATCGTTTCTCCATTATTTCCAGTCCCTTAAGGAATGCTTTTGCTCGGCAAAGAAAAAACCGCAGTGCGTTTACGCACACTGCGGTCTTCTTTCGACTATTATCGGTTCAACAGACTGCCTACATACCGCAGCAGTTCATTCGAACATACCGGGCAATATCCATGCTCATCCATAAGGCGCTTCGTCACCTCATTAATTCGCTTCAGTTGTCTTTCATCCGGTGTTTTCGTGGATGTTGTGATCTTCACAACATCCTTCAAGTCTGTGAAGAGTTTCTTCTCGATTGCTTCGCGGAGCCGTTCATGGCTGTAATAGTCAAACTTCTTGCCCTTGCGTGAATACGAGGAAATTCGGATCAGAATTTCTTCACGGAACGCTTTTTTCGCATTCTCGGATACGCCGATTTGCTCCTCAATAGAACGCATGAGCCGCTCATCCGGATCCATCTCCTCACCGGTCAGAGGATCTTTGATTTTCGACCAGTTGCAGTAGGACTCGATATTATCGAGATAGTTCTCGAACAGCGTTTTTGCAGATTCCTCATAGGAATAAACAAAGGCTTTCTGAATTTCTTTCTTGGCCAAATTATCGTATTCCTTACGGGCAATGGATATGAAGTTCAAGTAGCGTTCACGTTCTTCTTTCGTAATCGAAGGATGCTGGTCAAGACCTTCCTTCAGCGCCCGGAGCACATCCAGAGCATTGATACACTGCACATCATGCTTGATAAGCGCACTGGATATGCGGTTAATGACGTACCTCGGGTCAATGCCGGACATCCCTTCTTCAATGAACTCATTCTGCATTTCCTTCAGATCGGCTTCTTTATAACCTTCGATTTCCTCGCCGTCATACATACGCATTTTCTTGACAAGATCCATGCCTTGCTTCTTCGTTTCTTTAAGCCGGGTAAGTATGGAGAAAATAGCCGCCGCCCGCAGCGTATGCGGTGCAATATGAATATGCTTCATATCGCTTTGATCAATCAGCTTCTTATAAATCTTCTCTTCCTCGGATACCTTCAAATTGTAAGGAATCGGCATTACAATCATACGGGACTGCAAAGCTTCATTCTTCTTGTTGGCGATAAACGATTTGTACTCCGTTTCGTTTGTATGCGCAATAATGAGCTCATCCGCAGAGATTAGCGCGAATCGGCCAGCTTTGAAATTCCCCTCCTGTGTCAGCGAGAGTAAATTCCATAGAAACTTCTCATCGCATTTAAGCATTTCCTGGAACTCCATCAGCCCGCGGTTGGCTTTGTTCAGCTCCCCGTCGAACCGGTAAGCCCTTGGATCCGATTCCGAGCCAAATTCAGTAATGGTTGAGAAGTCGATGCTCCCTGTCAGATCGGCAATATCCTGCGATTTGGGATCCGAAGGACTGAATGTACCGATTCCGACCCTGCTTTCCTCTGATACAAATACCCGTTCTACTGTAACCCTCTCAATATCGCCGCTGTATTCTGTTCTAAGACGCATTTGGCAGGATGGGCATAAATTACCCTCAATGCGAACGCCAAGCTCTTTCTCTACCTCTACGCGAAGCTCATGAGGAACAAGATGAAGCGGATCCTCATGCATCGGACACCCTTTGATTGCATAGATGGCTCCTTTAGGTGTACGTGAGAATTGCTCCAGCCCCCGCTTAAGCATCGTGACTATCGTGGATTTACCGCCGCTTACAGGCCCCATTAGGAGCAGGATCCGTTTACGGACGTCAAGTCTTCTTGCCGCAGAATGGAAGTACTCCTCCACCAGGTTCTCGACTGCACGGTCCAAACCGAATATCTCTTGTTCAAAGAACTTGTATTTCTTCCTTGCGCCACCATCCTCAACGACGCCAAAAGACTCAATCATTTCATAGACACGAGCATGCGCCGTCATTGCAGGGGTTGGATCCTGCTTCAGCAACTCGAGGTATTCACTAAACGTCCCAGTCCACGCAAGCTTCTCGCTTTCCGCTTTGTACGCTGATATCCGTTTTAAAATATCCATGCCGTACCTCCTCTCGTCCAATCCGGTGCTGCTTACTGCTTCCTAATTGCTTCACATTACCTGTTTACGCTGCGGGTCATCATCTATCCCTCTAAAGCTGCCCGACTTTTTGTTGAAGTAATACAATCCTATGCGCCTACGTGAGGGAAGTTGCCCTATATTTTAAATGACAATCCAGCAAAATCCGCGTTTCTGCTACAAATGATTCCTGTCTCATTTACATGCGGTTTACGAAATTCTCGCAAGCTGCTCCATGTTTACCTTTACAAGCCCATGTCGAACACCGCGAATTCCGACAATTCCTCTTATGAGACGACAGAAATCCATTTTATGAAAAAATGCTCTGTTCCATCGCTATAACGGCAGGTATGAATATGTTATAATCTTGGGCAGGGCAGTTGGAAAGGGGGGCGCAATCGCTTGGCCGTCAAGCACGAAACAGAGCTGTACAAGCCAATTAAAGCCCACTTCGAAGCGCAAGGCTTTGAAGTGAAAAGTGAAATCATGCATTGTGATTTAGTCGCTATCCACCCGCTGAGCGGAGCAACCATACTAGTAGAAATGAAGAAAACCTTCAATCTTGCCCTTCTGCTGCAGGGCATTGAACGTCTTCGGCTCGGCGGAGACGTCGTACTTGCAGTCGAGCGTAACCGAAAGAAGAACGGTGCTCATAATCAGCGCTTCGGCGATCTCACAGAGCTGTGCAGGATGCTCGGCATCGGCTTTATGACCGTAACCTTCTTCAAGACAAAAGCACCGGTGCTCGATATTCTCTGCGAACCTGGCGATCCGCCGGTAAGAGGGCAGCGCCGCCTGCGCCAAACCCGGCTGCTCAATGAATTCCGGGAACGAAGCGGTGATTATAATACAGGCGGAAGTACAGGCCGGAAGCTGGTTACAGCCTACCGGGAGAAGGCGCTGCGGATTGCCTGGGCAATCAGCCAGCACGGTCAGCTTCCTCCGCGCCAGGCAGCTGCATTAACCCAGGTTATTAGAGCAAGCGACATTCTCCAGAAGGACTACTACGGCTGGTTCGAGCGTGTTAAGCGCGGTGTGTACAGGCTGAAGCCGGACGGTGCAGCCGCCGTAATCGAACATGCAGAGGTTATAGAAACATGGCTTAAAGGACAAGCTTCACAACCAATACTTCATAAAGGGGAATACAAAATATGAGCAGCATATCGGATCCTTCATCTCGCGTGATTGGCAAAGTTGAGGATTACAATCAATTTCCAGCGGCTGTAAATGTGGACAATGATCCCTACTTCATCGTTCATTCAAATTCACGCGCCAAAGGCGAGACTCCCGTATACAAGCTGGTCTCTGCCATCTGTCCGCATGCCGGCGGTACCGTCCGTCCGCTTGAGGACGAGCTCATCTGTCCGCTTCACTATTGGTCATTCGATGCATCGACTGGGGAATCCACTAACGTTCCCGGTGAGCAGCTTGACTGCCAGCCGCTTGCCATCCAGGATGGATATTTTGTTCTTCAAGCCTCGTCCTAGGTTAATCTAGCAAAAACCCTCCCAATAACAAAGAGAAGACCGCGTTCCCAATCGCAGGGAACCGGTCTTCTCTTTGTTAAGTGAACTGCTAAACTGCTTAGCAGCGAGCGATAAATTCATTGAACGCTTCGGCAAATGCATGAATACCGAGCTTCATCCGTTCGCCGTGTGTATACGTAAAGTTAAGCCGAGCTGTATTCACTTGAGGTTCACCAGCATAAAAAGACGCACCCGGCACGAAAGCAACGTTCTTCGTCACTGCACAGCGGAGCAGAGCAGCCGCATCCAGTCCTTCCGGCAGCTCCAGCCATAGGAACATTCCGCCCTCTGCCTCCACCCAAGATAAATCACGCAGATTCTCCTCGCGAAGCAATCTCTGCATATCCTGCATACGCTCACCATATGCATCGGCAATCTTCCGGATATGCGCATCAAGCGCAAAATGATCAAGCAGGTGGCTGAGCGTCTGCTGATCAACCGCACTGGAATGAAGATCTGCGGCTTGCTTTGCTTTTGCCAGCATCTGAATGACTTTACGGGCCCCCATCGCCCAGCCGGTACGCAGTGCCGGCGCGACGGTTTTCGAGAAGGTGCTTGTATAGATTACACATCCGCCCTCCGCTTCCCCCTCCAGAGAGAACAGTGTCGGATAATTTGCTTCTGCATCAAATTTAATGTCTCCGTACGGGTCATCCTCAAGAATTGCAATACCATATCGGCGGCATATCTCAAGCAATCCCTTACGGCGCTCAAGACTCCATACTCGTCCAGTAGGATTCCCGAAGGTAGGTACAATATATACGAGCCTCGGTTGATGCATTTGTATCAGGCGCTCCGCATCCTCCATAATCATCCCGTCTTTATCGCTTTGGACCGGCACAACGCGAAGTCCGCTCAGATTAAATACTTGCAAACTCGCCAAATAGGTCGGATTTTCGACAAGCACAATATCTCCAGGCTCCATAAGCACCCGGGTGACAAGATCAATTGCCTGCTGTGAGCCCGTTGTCAAGATCATTTGATCAGGCTGAACCCGCATTCCTTTATGAGCCATCCTCTGGCAAAGCCGTTCACGAAGAGGCATATAGCCTTCCGTCAATCCGTATTGGAGTGATCCTGTACCGGCAGTAAACACTCGATCAGCTGCTTCGCGAATGGCATTAAGCGGGAATAGTTCTTCGGCAGGCAATCCTCCGGCAAAAGATATAATGTCTTTCCCCTGCGTTAACTTGAGAATATCCCGAACAGCTGATGACTGCAGCCGCTCCACATTGCTTGAAAACCGATAATCCACGGTGGTTCCCCTCCCTTTTTCCTATGCTACATTTTACGCGCATAATGGCGGGGGAGCAACTGAATTACGACAGAAATACTCATTTTTAGCGGTTCAAACATTTGTTCACAAGTTTGAACATTTTCTTTTTGCCCATCTTTGGTTATAATAAATTACGTGTATAGGAGGTGTCCAGAATGACAATTAAATTTCTCATTGTCTTGGTTGTATTTCTGTTGTTCTTGGCAGCCATGCTTACTGCGTCGTACAACGACGACAAGACAAAAGGCATTTAACTAAAAAAGAAGCTTCAAGCGATTGAACGAAAGTTCATTGCTCGAAGCTTCTTTTTTTTTGCTCTTTAGCCGCGGCGCAGCGCGGACATTTCAGTAATACAAGCTGAACACAACGAGCGCTCTTTAAAATCCCGTACTTCCTCCATCGATCCGCAAAATACGCAGCGAGGACGGTAACGCTCCAAAATGATATGGTCACCCTGGACTAAGATCTCCACGGGGTCTCCTTCGTTCATTTGATATCTCTTGCGCAGCGATTTTGGCAGAACAATACGTCCCAATTGATCGACCTTACGCACAACGCCAGCCGGTTTCAATGATTTCACCTTCTCTACAGTCTGGATTTGCAAGTTTGCTTTATTGCTTTTGCACCCTACTAAGGTTCGATAGCGAGTGGCATATTCCTTCTCTTGCGAATATTTGCTTAATATCCTGCAATAATTATTCCATTCCCGCAAAATCAACCTGCCGCAGCGCCTCAAAAACGACAATTGCCGCGGAATTCGACAAATTCAGCGAGCGAACTTTGTCTGTCATTGGAATTCGCATACAGGTTTCCTCATGCGCTTGTAAGATTGAATCCGGCAATCCCTTCGTTTCTTTACCAAAAACAAAGAAGTCACCATCCTCGAATTTGTAATCCGTATATCGCTTTGATACCCGCGTGCTTGCACAGAAAAAACGCTGCTCCGGATATTTGGACTTTAACTCCTCAAATGAATCATAATAATGAATATTGACCGCATACCAATAATCAAGCCCTGCCCGTTTGAGCGTTCTGTCATCCGTATCGAAGCCAAGCGGACGCACCAAATGAAGATGTGTACCTGTTGCAGCACAAGTGCGTGCGATATTCCCTGTGTTAGCCGGAATCTCCGGCTCAACCAAAACAATATGAAATGGCAATGTATATTCTCTCCTTATTGTGTAATGCCTTGAATTTTAACATAGGTTTTACGATCCCTTAATCTTACGAAAAATGTACACTGCCATAATTAGCAATAGAATCGTAAGAAAAGGAGAACATTAACGATGAAGAAGAAAATATTAATCGTCGATGACGAGCCTTCCATCTCCATGTTAATAGAGTTCAACCTTAAATTAGCCGGATATGAAGTACGCTGCGTACAAGATGGCGAAGCCGTGTTTGATATGCTGAAACCGTTTCGGCCTGATCTGATCGTCCTTGATCTCATGCTGCCCAAAATGGATGGCATTCAAGTATGCCGGGAACTGCGCAAACAAAATAATGCCGTTCCGATTATTATGTTGACTGCACTGCAGGATGTTACCGACAAAATTGCTGGTCTTGATAACGGTGCCGATGACTATATGACAAAACCTTTCTCCCCCCAGGAACTGCTCTCTAGAATTCAAGCCATATTCCGCAGAATCCAAACGCTTCCTGGGTCGAGCGACACCGTTGTCCATGATATCGGCCGAATGTCAGTACTCACCGAGCAGCGGGAGGTTCAGATTGAAGGCAGACCCGTTGAATTAACACCAAAGGAATTCGAGCTCCTGCTTTTCTTATGCCGTCACCGCGGTAAAGTGTTAAGCCGTCAACAGCTGCTGCATGGCGTTTGGGATTATCATTTCCTTGGCGACACTCGAATTGTCGACGTCCATATTAGCCATCTTCGCGATAAAATCGAGAAAAATGCGAGAACACCGGAATATATCATGACCGTCCGAAATGTCGGCTATAAGCTTACCGGCCCTAACGCCGCCGACTCATCCCTTGCTTGATTGTTGTATCAATCATCATGCTTTCACATAGAAGACCGCCTTTCCTTCAATAATAGAAGGAGGGCGGTCTTTATTTTAAGGAGATGAATCGGCTGTTAACCGTTACGTTTCTGGAAATCCTGCATAAATTCAGCCAGTGCTTTACAGCTCTCAAGAGGAACTGCATTATATGTCGAAGCACGTAAGCCACCTACGCTGCGGTGACCTTTTAATCCGATAAATCCTTGCTTCTCGGATTCTTTGACAAACAGACTCTCAAGCTCTTCCGTTTGAATACGGAAAGTAATATTCATGAGCGAACGGCTTGCAGGATCTGCAAAACCGCGGTAGAATCCGCCGCTTTGATCAATGGTGTCATAGATCAATTTGGTTTTGTCACGGTTATATTGCTCTGTTGCACTAACGCCGCCGCGTTCTTTCAGCCATTTGAGCATGAGGCCAACAAGGTATACCGAGAAGGAAGGCGGTGTATTGTAGAGTGAGTTATTGCTTATATGCGTATCATAACGAAGCATGGTCGGAATCGACTTTGGACTTTGAGCAACCAAATCTTCACGTACGATAACAATGGTTACACCTGAAGGACCCAAGTTCTTTTGAGCTCCCGCATAGATAAGTCCGAATTTGCTGACATCAACGGGGCGGCTCAAGATATCACTGGACATGTCAGCGATTAATGTAACATCTCCGGTCTCAGGATAAGCCGCATATTGTGTGCCTTCAATCGTTTCATTGGAGGTAACATGCAAATAAGCTGCGTTCGATGGAAGCTCGATTCCGCTCAAGTCCGGAATCCGGTTAAATTTATCCGCTTCAGACGAAGCGACAATCGAGGTTTGTCCAAACAGCTTCGCTTCTTTAATCGCTTTATCTGCCCAGCTCCCAGTCATCACAAAGGAAGCTGTTTGGTCAGGCTTCAATAAATTCATCGGAATCATGGCAAATTGCGTGCTTGCCCCGCCTTGAAGAAACAACACTTTATAATTGTTAGGTATGCCGAACAATTCACGAAGCAGCGCCTGCGCATCATTGTTCACCTGTTCATAAATCGCACTTCGATGGGACATCTCCATAATTGACATGCCTGCACCTGCGAAATCAACAAATTCTTGCTGTGCTTGCTGCAATACTCCTAATGGTAATGCCGCCGGTCCTGCGTTAAAATTAAACGCGCGTTTGGTCACAGTTGTTCACTCCAGTCTCTTTCTTTATATCTTAATGATAGCAATTTTATAGGCCTGCATCAAGTCCAAAAGTCGAACATAATCATCTTGTGTCAAAGAAATCATTCGGATTTCGCCATAAACAAAAAACAAGCCTCCCAGATGGGAGGCTTGCCTGAAAAGTATAGGTCAAAAGTGCTAATTAGCAATCGAAGTACAGGCTGTACTCGTGTGGATGAACACGGATTGCAACAGCTTTTGCTTCGGAGCGTTTCAAAGCTACATAGTTCTCGATGAAGTCCTTCGAGAATACGCCGCCTTCTGTCAAGAACTCGGAATCAGCTTCCAGAGCATCAAGCGCTTCGTCCAGGGAACCTGGAACCGAACGGATTTCTTTCTTGTCTTCTTCTGGCAGTTCATAGATGTTTTTGTCAAACGGTCCGTATCCAAGTGCAACTGGATCCAATTTACGTTTGATACCATCAAGACCTGCAAGAAGCATAGCTGCGAATGCAAGGTAAGGGTTAGCAGTGGAGTCCGGTGTACGGAACTCGATACGACAACCTTTAGGTGTTACAGCGGCAACCGGAATACGGATTGCAGCGGAACGGTTACCTTTCGAGAATACAAGGTTTACTGGTGCTTCGTAACCAGGCACGAGACGTTTGAACGAGTTCGTGGACGGGTTAGTCAAAGCGATCAGAGCTGGAGCATGGTGAAGGATACCACCGATGTAGTGCATAGCGAGCGGGCTTAGGTTAGCATAAGCACCTTTCTCGAAGAACAACGGTGAATCACCGTTAAAGATCGATGAGTGAACGTGCATACCGCTACCATTGTCGCCGAAAAGCGGTTTAGGCATAAAAGTTGCAACTTTACCCCATTGGCGGGCAACGTTGTTAATGATGTATTTGTATTTCATAAGGTTATCGGCTGTTTTTGTAAGTGTGTCAAAACGGAAGTTGATTTCAGCTTGACCGGCTGTAGCAACCTCGTGATGGTGACGCTCAACACGCAGGCCGGATTCTTGCATAAGACGAACCATTTCGCTGCGGATATCTTGTTGGGAATCAACAGGAGCAACCGGAACGTAGCCGCCTTTTACAGGAATTTTATAACCAAGGTTACCGCCTTCTTCTACTTTCGCTGTGTTCCAGCCAGCTTCAGCTGAATCGACAGAGTAGAAAGAAGTGTTCATTTTGCTTTCATATCGAACATCATCAAAGATGAAGAATTCGGATTCAGGTGCGAAGAACGCTGCAGTACCTACGCCGGATTTTTTAAGAAACTCTTCGGCTTTTTGTGCGATGCTGCGCGGGTCACGCTCGTAACGCTCACCATCTGGCGTGTGAATGTTACACATAATGTTTAATGTCGGGTGATCAGTGAAAGGATCAATAAACACGGATTCTGTGTCCGGTACCATAACCATATCGGACTCTTCAATACCGCGGAAGCCTGCAATGGAAGAACCATCGAATGCAACGCCGTTTACGAAAGTGTCACCATCAACTTCCGTAGCAGGAAGGGTAATGTGGTGCGCATGGCCTGCGAGATCCACAAAGCGGAAATCGACAAACATGATGTTGTTTTCTTGAATTGTGTTCAAAACATTTTGAACTGACATTAGGTATTTCCTCCATTTCCGAACATTAGCGATGTGTTGAACAGTTATTGTTCAATTTTTGCACTAAAACTATGAGGTAATTATAGAATTTAGCTTTGCACCCCGTCAATAGTTATGTAAGGTATTTTTTAAGCGGCTGTTAGGTATCTTCACACATTTGTTGGATTATTTTACTGTGTTTCTTTCATTACCTAAAAAGAAGCCGCAGCTCTCAACAAGTGAGTTGGCTGCGGCTTCCGTATGAGCTTGGAATCTTTGTCCAAATTCTGCTTATTTAATCCAGCTTGTGAAGTAATCTGCCGTCTGTTTCGGAGTATCGAACCGTCTGCCTACCAGCTTGCCTAGCTGTTCAAGCTCCTTCAGAAGGTTCGCGAACTGATCCGGGAAAAGGGACTGTACACCGTCTCCGGTCATGGAGTTATCAGGATCGGTATGCATCTCGATGATGAGTCCGTTTGCCCCTGCAGCCACTGATGCTTTGGACATCGGCTCTACTAATTCACGGCGCCCTGTGCCATGGCTTGGATCCGAAATAACAGGCAGATGGCTAAGTGATTGCAGGACCGGAATAGCAGCCAAATCCAGTGTATTGCGCGTGTAAGTTTCGAATGTTCGGATTCCTCTCTCACAAAGCATAACGTTCGGATTTCCACCTGCCAAGATATATTCCGCGGCGTTCAAAAATTCGTCATAAGTTGCACTAAAACCGCGTTTGAGAAGAACTGGCGTCTGAATGGTGCCAAGCTTGCGAAGGAGATCAAAATTCTGCATGTTGCGTGTGCCTACTTGAAGAATATCCGCATATTCTGCGCATACATCCACATATTCAGGTGTCATGACCTCCGTAATTGTCAGCAGGCCGTGCTTCTTGCCTGCTTCCGCCATCATAGCGAGTCCTTCGACTCCGATGCCTTGGAAGCTGTATGGACCTGTGCGAGGCTTAAATGCTCCGCCTCGAAGCACTTGTCCGCCGGCTGCCTTAACCAGTCTTGCGATCTCATCAATCTGTTCCGGCGTCTCTACCGCACACGGACCGCCCATGACAACCAAATGCTCGCCGCCCATTTTGACGCCTTTAATTTCGATGACCGTATCATCCGGGTGGAAGTCACGGCTCGCCAGCTTGTAGGACTTTGAAATCTTGATTACATTCTCGACGCCCTTCATTTGCCGTAAATGCTCCGCAAGCGTTGGTTCTGCTTTGCCAATAATGCCGATGACCGTGCGATCCGTTCCTCTGGATACATGAGCCTGCACACCGGCTTTCTCAATATGTAGAACAATCTCTCCAATACGCTCTTCAGTAACATTGCTATTCGTTATAACGATCATATAAGAACAACTCCTCAAGTTTATGAAATTTCAGTGACTTTGAACATTCATTTAGGGTCGCACTGCAACGCGTGTTCGCTTTTAAGCTTTTATGCTTTTATGCTTTTATGCTTTTATGCTTTTATGCTTTTAATCGCTAAAGTAAATATATATTAAAAATCCGGACCCGTCAAGAGGCCGGATACAACTTTTACTCAGTAATGGGTTTAATATCAGGTTTGACATCCAATTCAACATCACTCGAACGGCGCAATTTCCGCTTTTCCTTACGTTTGTTGGCTACATATTGAATCATCATCTTAACAGGGAAATAAAAGAGCGCTCCTAATATAATACCATCAATAATACCGCCGACAATCAGCTTCAGATTCATCAATAAGATATGATCAACCCAGTCAGGGGCTAGAGGTACGTGGATCTGCATCTTCTCGGGCAGCACCCATCCTCCAACTTTACTGTTAATGAAAGCAACCGGAATGAAGATTATCTTACCTACTACAAACCCGATCAGCGCACCGGCAAAACTAGCTCGAAGCCAGTAAATGAGAGGGAAAATAAGAAAAAAAGCTAAACCATAAGTAGGCAAAGTAAACATTTCTACCGCCATGCCTATAGCAAATCCAAGAGCAACAAACGATGCTCCGCCTGGCGCTCTCATAAGCTGAGTGTACTTAAACTTCATCCAGCGTTTCAATGAGCGCGGTTTTCTTGAAGTACTCATATTCAGTTGCGCTCCTTTCTTTCAATCAGACAGACGATTTTACACGAATGGTGGGCAGCAGCTTGTTCATGTTAACCGTCCGACGGATTTCCCAAGTCGAAGGATCAGCATCATCAAATTGCTCCAAATAAGATAGGACTTCTTTGGTAAGCGGAGTAGGCGTTGACGCCCCAGACGTCACAGCTACCCTTTTCTTACCTCGCAGCCATTCCAGTTGAATTTCAGAAACATCTGAAACGCGGTAAGCCTTTACTCCCGCAATTTCCTCCGACACCTGAGCAAGCCGGTTTGAATTATTGCTTCTCGGATCTCCGACCACGATGCACAATTCCGCTTCCTTAGCTTGTTCAGCGACCGCTTCTTGGCGAACCTGTGTCGCCAGGCAAATCTCATTATGAATTTCAGCAGCGGGGAATTTCATTAGAAGTTTGCTGATTAAATGCTTAATATCCCACTGTGACATTGTCGTTTGATTGGTAATAATAATTCGATCTGCCTGCAGTTCCAGAAGATCGATTTCATTATCCTTCTCGATGAGGTGGACATGATTCGGTGCAATTCCAATAGCGCCCTCTGGTTCAGGATGCCCCTTCTTGCCGATATAGATAACCTCATAACCATCATTTACCTTGTCACGGATCAAATCATGCGTCTTCGTTACATCCGGACAAGTCGCATCTACAATCGTCAGCCCTCTGTCGCGTGCGCGATTTCGGACTTCCGGAGAAACGCCATGTGCCGTAAAGATGACGGTCCCGCTTGTAATTTGCTCCAATATTTCGAGCCTATTCTCACCATCCAGCGTGATGATCCCTTCCTCTTTGAAGGCTTCTGTCACATGGCTGTTATGAACAATCATGCCCAGAATATATATCGGGCGCGGGAGATCCAGGTTCTTCGTCGTCTGAAGAGCGAGAACCATGGCATCAACGACACCATAACAATAACCGCGCGGTGAAATTTTTACAATTTCCATGCTGCACCTGCTTTCTAAAGCCATAACGACCTGGACAAGCTACAAAAGTCCCGGTTATTCTATTATAACTGATTGGAACTGCCAGGGAAAGCAATCGGGAGCCATACAATAAATGTCGTTCCTTCTCCTTCCCGCGTGGCAACCTCAACCGAACCTTCATGTTCATCGATAATCCATTTTGCAATGGACAGACCGAGGCCTGTTCCGGCTGTCTGCCCCCGCGACTCGTCTGCACGGTAGAACCTCTCGAAAATATGCGGTATTTCGGCATTATTCATCCCGATTCCCGTATCTTTAATGACTATCCCTGCTTGATTGGCTGAACGGATCGCTTTCATTTCCACGGATCCGCTCGGGGTATATTTGAATGCATTCTCTACGAAAATGAAGAACAATTGACGCAGGAAATCTGCATGCGCATTAACTTGTACGTCCTGCAGCACGCTCAAATCCCCGATCCGCCACTCTGCTGTGCGAGGCAGCAGCTGCGCTCTGCGCGCTACATCCTCAACGAGCGTAAGCAGCGGCTGCGGTGTCTTCTCCATCTCATAACCGGCATCTGCACGGGCTAGAGATAGCAGATCATTGACCAGACTCGACATCCGTTTCGCCTCACCGGCGATATCCTGCATCGCCTCGCGGGTGAACTGTGCCTGCTGTTCTTGTTTGGTGAGTCCCTCGCTAAGGCGGTCAGAGCCGTCTTCTAACTTATCCTGCGGCTGAGGAGCTTCAAGCAGAGGCAGCCACATTTTCTCAAGCAGCTCAATATTGCCGCGTATCGTCGTGAGCGGTGTCCGCAATTCATGAGAAGCATCGGAAACAAACCGGCGCTGCGCTTTATAGGCTTCATCAAGGCCATTGTAGGTCGTTTCCAGCCGGCCCAGCATGCCATTCAAGGTATCGGCCAGCCTTCCCATCTCATCGTTAGGCGGCCCTTCGCGCGGAATGCGCATACTGAGGTCGGAACCGTTCTGTATGCGATCACTTGCCCGAATAATACTCTCGATCGGGCGCAAGGCTTGCCTTGCCAAAAACAGTCCGATCGTAAAGGCAATAACAACGACGACAACTGATGCGAAGATAAGGATCGTTCTTAATTCATTAAGCAGTTTTTCTTCTTTGCCGGAATATGCCGCAACCTGCAGTAAACCCAATACTTCATTGCCCTGTTTAATCGGACGCTGATAGACGAGAAAAGAAACATTTTTCACTTTTACATGCACATATCTATCTGTACGTAAGTCAGGACTAGTTGGTTCCGGATAGGGAAGAACTAATTGATAATCAATTAAATTAGAAGTACGCTCAAATTGGTCCGTATCTTGCTTATACTTAACGAGCTGAATATACAATTCCTCATCCTGAATTGTAGATGGCACAACTCCAAAATCGCTGAAGTCCAAAGTTGCACCGATTCGTATTTGAAGAGCTTGCGTGCGAATCCGCTCCTTCATCTCGCTGTACGTATTAATATTTACAAAAAAATAAATCGCAACGCCGAAGGCAACCAGCGTTGCCGCCAGTACGATGGAATACCAGAATGTAAGCTTCAGGCGAATGGACATCCCGCTCTAGCCTCCTTCCCCTCTCAGCACGTACCCGGTGCCTCGAACGGTTTGAATAAGTCGTTTATCAGTCCCGTCCTCCGTCTTTTGCCTAAGCATCGCAATATAGACCTCAAGCACGTTAGACTCTCCGCTGTAATCGTAGCCCCATATCTTATCCATAATCGTATCCCGCGTAAGCACCCGGCGGGGATTCTGCATGAGCAGCAGCAGCAAGTCGAACTCTTTAGCCGTCAGATCGATTCTCCGTCCGGAACGAACGGCTTCTCTAGAATCAAGATCCAAGATCAAATCCTCGAACTGAAGACGGCTGGTCGACTCTTCGATTTTGTCGGATTTGCGGCGCAGCAGGGCGCGAACTCTTGCGAGAAGCTCCTCCAGAGCAAAGGGCTTCACTAAATAATCATCCGCCCCCAGATCAAGTCCTCTCACCCGGTCCGTAATATCATCCTTCGCCGTCAGCATGAGAATGGGCACTGTACTGCCGCCTTCGCGGACACGCCTGCAAACCTCCCAGCCGTCAACCTGCGGCATCATGACATCCAGAATCAGCAGGTTGGGATCGCTGGCCAGCATAAGCTTCAAGCCCTCAAGCCCGTTCGAAGCTGTCGCTACTTCATAGCCTTCAAAAGCAAGACTGCGGCGAAGCAGTGAAATTATTTTCTCATCATCATCTACGACTAATATATGCGGCCTCATTGAAATCCCCCATCACTATTGCCCTATATTGTAAAAACACTTCCGTCATTATATCGTACTTTTTGTCTAAAACGAAAAGCAAAATCTATTTCATTCCGCAAAAAAGCGCAGACAGCCCATAATAGACTGCTGCGCCTTTTCAGTTGGATAAGCTGCCGTTATCCCTGAGTCTCAAACTCATTGCGATTACCGATGACAACCTTCAGATCCATCGCTTTACCGTCACGAATGATATTGAGCGACACCGAATCGCCGACTTTCTTGGTCTGGATAAAGGCAATCAGTTCCGCGCTCGTTTTGTAGTCCTTGCCGTCAATACCTTTGATAACATCATATTGTCTCAGATCCGCCATATAAGCCGGAGACTTGTAAAGAACGTTCTGAACAATGGACCCGTCTGTGCTTGATAAGCCGAGCTGCTTGGCGATATCATCCGTTATTGGCGCAAGCGTCGCACCGATGAATGGAACCGGTTTTTTCGGAATTTCTTTATTCGCCTTCAAATTCTCGATATTATCCATGATCGTGCTCGATGGAATAGCAAACCCGATGCCTTGTGCCTGCGAGCTAACCGCTGTATTGATACCAACAACTTCACCATTCAGGTTGATTAGCGGACCACCGGAGTTACCTGGGTTAATGGAAGCGTCTGTTTGCAGTAAATGCTCGTATTGACGGGTGCCTTCTGTATCCGGAATACTGATCGGACGTTCCTTGGCACTGAGAACGCCAACGGTTACCGTATGGTCAAATCCATAAGGATTGCCGATTGCAACTACCCAATCACCGATGTTGATTTTATCAGAGCTGCCGATTTTAAGCGTTGGGAAGTTCGTGCCTTCGACTTTCAGGACTGCCAGGTCAAGGTTATAGTCCGCGCCAAGCTTCTTTGCAACCAGCGGCTTGTTATAGCCTTGTACGGTAACTTGAATTTGATCAGCGTCACCTACAACGTGCTGATTCGTCAAAATATAACCGGTTTTATCAAAGAAGAACCCTGTCCCGATGCCTTCCGGAGTCAACTGACTGCTGTTCTGATCAGAGCTGCTTCCCTGGTCCTGACCATTGTCTTGACCTCCGAAATTGTCACCGAAAAACTGACTAAAGAAGTCGTTTGGATCGACCTGTCTGCCAGAGGAAGACTGCTGCTTCACGAATGTTTCAATCTTAACCACGGCCGGGCTTGATTTCTCGAATATTTGAGCGATATTGTTCGGCCGTACAACATCAGCAGCCGTTGAAACTTTACCGTCATCCCCTGAACCTGCAACAGCCGACGATGCTGTGTTGGATAGCTGTGTAAGCGCCTGATCGGAGCTGAACCAATTGCCTTTATCCGCCGCGAACATCAGCGAGCCTACAGCAACGACTCCTACAAGGAAGGAAGAGAATATAGCTTTAAAAGAAGTGCGGCGCGGTTCCTTCACCTGCCACCCGCTGCGCGCAGGCTGCGTCGGAGCGAAAGAGCGCAGCTGCTGGGGCGGCGTTACTTCAACCTGCCCATCTTGCTGATTAGCTCCCGGATGATCGCTCAGCTCAGAGCTTTGATCCGTTGGCTTGAAAGGCCCATACGAATAATAGTACGATGACTTCGATGTGTCCGTGCTGCCAGTTTCCCCTGGCTGATGCGTATCCTTCGCCTGCTGCTCATCCTGTGAAGCTTTATAGTTCTCGTCGTTTTCCTCACGCTTGTTCGCTTGAAAAAAATCGTCGAAAGGATTTTTTTTGTTCTGATCGTCCATGGTAGTTCCTCCTCAAATTTATACGTACGAATATTACGAAGTCCTTCAAACCTAGCAACATGCCTCGTAACAACTTTTGCTGTTAGTACTATCTTGCACAATCTACCTTAAATCAAACTTAAAATTCATTTAAACGTACATAAAAAAATCCGAATCCAGCTATATATTCATAGCCAAACCGGACTTTTTTGAATCTCATACTCTTTTAATGGGGAAATAGCTGCTCCACTTCGCTTAGAATGTCCTTTGCTTTGTCAATCCATTTGGGCTCAACATGGGCATCGGGATCCAGCGGTTCCTGGAATTGGTCAATCAAACTTCCCATAGCCCGGGGGTGGGCTTCAGAATCCAAACCCTCGTTGTAAATATGCTTCAGCACGAACGGCTGACCGACCTTAATGGTTGCCTCACTGTCTGCGGACTCGCTGTCCACATTCCCGTTCACGACATCAAAGGGCACCCGCAGCCACACTTTATGAGCTTCATCCAAATAACGATCGAATGAGCCATGACTGTAGTCCCAGCTGCCGCCAAGTGCAAATTCATGCTCCTCCAGCGCATTTTTCATTTCATGAAAGGGCTGCTCGCTTGATTCCAGCCTGGAAGAAAGGGGGATCATATCTAGGCATTCTCCTTATTGTTGGGTTATGCCATTAGCGTGCCCGGAGAATACGGCCGTTATCCCGTCTTGACCCAGCCTTTGCGGTGTGCGAAGACGGCAAGCTGCGTCCGGTCCTCGAGCTCGCACTTCATCAGCAGATTGCTGACATGTGTTTTCACCGTTTTAATACTGATATGCAGTTCTTCGGCAATCTCTTTGTTAGATCTTCCTTCTGCGATAAGCAGCAGCACTTCCCGCTCCCGCTCCGTGAGTCCTTCATCCGCGCCTTGTGCTGTACGCTGCCGCAAGCCGCGCGTCAGCGCCTGTGAAACATCCGCCGTCATAACCGGCATTCCTTTAACAGCCCCATTGAGTGCATAGATCAGCTCCTCAGCCGAAACGGTCTTCAGCACGTAACTGACAGCCCCCGCTTCAATCGCGGCAACTACCTTCTCGTCTTCCAGAAAGCTCGTCAGCATAACGATCTTCAAATTCGGGAATTCCTTCATGATGACCCGCGTTGCTTCCACACCGTCCATCTGAGGCATCATCAGGTCCATAAGGATAATCTGAGGCTGACCTCCCGGGATCCCGTCACGCAGCAATTGAACCGCCACTTCACCATTGGCAGCTTCTGCGACAACATCAAATTTAGGCTCCAGCATTAAGTAAGTCCGCAGTCCTGCGCGAACCATGTCATGATCATCAACTATCATTATTTTCCACTGATCGATTCCGCTCATTCCTACGATTCAGCTCCCTTGTTCATATAGTTAGGCAACGTAACACGAACCCTTGTGCCGCTTCCCGGTTTACTAATGATAGACGCATCCCCGCCGAGCTTATTAGCCCTCTCCCGCATCGTGGATAAACCGTAGGAGCCTCTCTTCACCTGATCAGCCCGGAATCCCGCGCCATTGTCCTGTAAGGTCATAATGATTTGTCTCTCCGTCTCCGCGACGGTGAGGAGCGCCGTCTGTGCGCCTGCATGCTTTACAATATTCGCCATCGCTTCTTGGATGATTAAGAACAGCTGATGTTCCTTCGCTTCGGAGAGCTTCTCCTTGATCCGCCATTCCAGCACGCCTTGAAGGCCATTTTGCCGGCAATAGTCCGGGAACCATTTATCCAGCGCTTCCTGGAGCGACTTTCCTTCGAGCTCCAGCGGGCGCAGCTGCGCAATAAATCCGCGCATCTGCTTCTGGGCAAGGGATGACATGGAAATGAGCTGCTCCATCACAGAAGCCGCTCTCTCTTGGTTAATTTCCAGCAGCTTCGGAAGCGAAGAAGCGGACATATGAATCGCGAATAATTGCTGGCTTACCGTATCATGCAAGTCGCGTGCTAGCCGTTTGCGCTCCTCCAGAACAGCTGCTTCATTCGATGCAGCCTCCCTCATGACCTGCTCCTCGCCCGTGTGCTGGATCACCTGCATACGCTGATCCAATGCTTCCACCATGTCGTTAAATTCCTGATAAACAGCCATAAAAGTGCGTGCCCCCTGCTCAGGAAGTCTTGCCGCATAATTCCCGTGGGTCGCCTGCTTCAGCCCCAAATACAAGACATCGATCTGTCTTTGAGTCCGCTGCGCAGCCCAATAGCCAATCCCAGCACTGACAATGATAAAGAGCGCGGCAATGCCGATCCAAAGGTCGCTGCTGCCAACCTTTGAATCGGCCATTCTGCAGCCTATTGTCCATATTAGTACAGAAAGCGTAGAGGATGCCGTGAACAGAAGAATCATTTCCCACTTGCTGTTGCGGAAAAGTCTAACCATCATTGCGTCATCATCCTACCTTCGTAACACGCACATCGCCGATAAATGTACTCACGACTAGCGTCACTTTTTTATCTGTATCCTGATAATAAGGGGTTTCAATATTCATGTTCTTGAAGATCCCGCCTTCTTTATGATCAAGAACAGCGACATCACCTATGAAAGCGCTGGATACTACATGAATGCCAACCTCAAAATCATTGGGCATAAACACCTTCACATCTCCGATAAAGGATGAGATATGAACACGGGTCTCGCCGACCGGAATTTGCGCTTTCGTCAAGTCCAGCACCGTATCACCTATAAAATGCGAGATATTCATCGGCTTGAGCTCCCAATAATCATGACCGACGTAGATATCTCCGATAAAGCCGGATCTGTTCTGAGCATTGGGATCATGATTCCACCACTCGGTTCGATCGTGATGACGATGCTGAAACCGGTGTGCCCGCTGCTCCATTCGCTCACGCACTCGCTCTGCACGTCTTTCCCATCTATCCATTTTGCCATGAACATATGGGTTATATGAAGAACGCGCCTGATTCTCATGGTGAGGATTGTAATCGGCACCGCTGCCGTTCTTCGCTTGTTGAGTGCCGGCGGCTGGCGCAGGCATTTCCCAATCAACTGCATCTTCCGGATTATCCTTCTTCAGATTAATCGTTGGCCGGGTTGGATCCGGATGCAGCGGCGGCGCAGGCGGAATTGTCTGTTCCGGCTGTCCATAAGGATAAGCCTTCCAATCGTCTCCACGCGAAGCATCATTTTTTTTGCGTTTCGGTTTAAAAATCATTCCGATACCAAACAATATAATGATGAATGGAACCGCGAATTGAATAAGATCGCCGATCGACCAAGTGAACCATCCCAGATTACGGCCGAGAAAAACGAACCCGACAAGCATGAGAATAGATGAACCGAAAATTGAGCCTCTTCCATAAACAAAATTGGACAACAGACTCTGAAGGCCTAAGAAAAGCGGAATTAACGGCCACAGCAGCGATATAATCTCGCCGATATCAAAATCAATGACACCGCTCTGTCTTAGCATTAATACAACGCCGATTACAATGATGAATAGTCCCCATAGTAATCGGTTTAAAAAATTATTGTTCATTGCAACCATCAACTCCCAAATTGTTCTTCCAAGGTTTGTACTCCAAGTATACCCCACGCCCTGAGCGCCATAAAGGGTCTGCCGATTGAATCCGCACTAAGTCTAGAGACTGAGACAATCGTTATCTTTATCAAGTCGGTTCATGTTATATGAGCTGACTCTCTCCGTTGACATCACTTACGTGACACTTATATAATGATGGACGGACTAGGAGAAGAGATAAAACCTGACATGACTACATTCGAACAGGGGATGAAATAATGGATCTGGACATAGCCACACTTTCCAAGGGACTAGATACGATTTGGGTCGTACTAACTGCAGCCATGATACTACTAATGGAAGGCGGCTTCGCTTTGCTTGAAGCAGGATTCGTTAGGCAAAAAAACGCAGTCAGCATCATTATGAAAGTATTTGTGGATATCACCTTCGGCGCTCTTATTTTTTACTTTATCGGTTTCGGATTCATGCACGGCAAAGATACAGGCGGATTAGTCGGACACACGGGCTTCATGCTCAGCGGCGACTTGACCCATATTCAATTAAACATTACGAATGATACGTTCTGGTTATTCCAATGCGCTTTCGTAATTGCTGTCATTTCAATCGTGTCAGGAGCGGTGGCAGAACGCATTCACTTTAAAGCTTATATTCTCTACACCGTGGCAATGACTGGCATCATCTATCCGCTTGCAGGACATTGGGTATGGGGCATTGGCGGCTGGCTTCAGAAGATCGGTATGATTGATTTTGCCGGTTCTGCAGTCATCCATGCACTTGGCGGATTCTCCGCATTGGCGGCAGCGATATTCATCGGCCCTCGCATCGGTAAATTCACTTCAGATGGCAAGAGCAATATTGTACCGCCTTCCAACCTGCCCCTCGCATCGGTTGGCGCATTCATTCTGTGGTTCGGCTGGTTCGGATTCAACGCAGGCAGCACGCTAAGCGCAACGAACGTGTCTATCGGCCACATTGCCGTTACCACGATGCTGTCGGCTGCTGCCGGAGGCGCGGGCTGTATATTATTCACGATGTTCCGTTATAAAAAGGCAGACCCGCCAATGGTCATCAACGGCTCGCTTGCCGGACTGGTAGGCATTACAGCAGGCTGCTCCTTCGTCTCTGACGGCGCTGCAATCTTCATCGGGCTATTATGCGGAATTATAATGGTCCTCGCTACAGAATTTCTGGAGAGCAAGCGCGTTGACGATCCGGTTGGAGCCTTTGCGGTTCATGGTGTCAGCGGGAGCATAGGTACTCTTGCAGTAGGTATCTTCGCCAAGCCTGAATTAACAGAAGGCGTTGGCAAAGGGTACTACGGCCTCGTATATGGCGGGGGATGGAGCCTGCTTGGTGTTCAGGCCTTAGGATTGGTCATTATCTGCATTTGGGGCTATCTGCTCACATGGGGGTCTCTGAAGCTTATCAAGCTTGTCATTCCAGTCCGGGTTTCACAGGATGAAGAACTGATCGGTCTGGATGTGGGAATACATGGTGTCCCTGCTTATAATCAAGATCATGACTTCCTTGATCTCGACCAATTAAGAAAATAATAAACGAACGTCCCTCAGCCGCAAGACTTGCAGGCAGAGGGACGTTTATTGTATGCCTGTGTACTTCCATGGGCAAATAAAAAACCGTCTAATAAGGACGGCATCAGTTTATTAGTTCATTTCTTCAGAAAGCTGATAAGACCTGTTAACAGCATCGGAATCTATTGGATTATTCAAAATATCACGCGCTCTCTCTACTTCTTTACGAAGCTGCCTGACTTTCTCCATCGGCTTCTTCACGTAATGAATGTACTCGACTGCCAAATGATGATCCGGTTTCTTGCCAGAGAGCATTCGGCGCAAGGTAGACATCGATTGATAAGCTCGTTCCTCCATCAACCTGCGTTTCTCATAACGCTCCACCATTTGTTCAATTTCGTTAATTTCTTGTTCTTTCCTCGCGATATATGTGTTTAAGAATGGAATGACATCAGCAACTTTACCATGCCTTAAACGTGAGGGTGTTTTATTTTCGATCGGTTCCGCCATGATAACTCACCTACCCTTACATGTTATCAATTGTCACACCATTAATTTTACACCATCGTACCGCATTTGCAATCCTTTTTTCTATACAACTAATGGCAATTATTTGACGCGTATGACTGCACCGATGACGCCAATCAATTGTACAGCCTCCGAGACCTCTTCAACTGCAGCTGTTAATTGATCTGAAATAACAAGGGTTCATTCATTAACTGAGTAAACGACAAAAAGAAAGAGAGACCAAATGGTCCCTCCTCCTGTGAAACAAAGGCTAATATCCTTGTAAATTCGTTTATTTCTCGGATTTTTGCGATGCGAATTTATTTGCTGTTTGGTTTGTTGCATTTACAGAATTTGCTGCATTTTCGGAAGCAAATTCGGCATTATATTTGTTTTGGGATGCGTTAAGTTTATTGTTTTTATTTTTAGCCATTGGCGTGCTCACCTCCCGTACAAGCTATAGTATGGCGGGTCGGTGATTATATTATGTAGTTAATTTCAGGCTTATCCCGGCAAACTCCCTGAGCCGCTCATCCAGCGCTTTAACTGGATTTTGGTACGATGAATACGCGCTTTAATCGTGCCCACAGGCTCCTTCATTGCATCCGCGATCTCCTGGTCTTTAAACCCGTAATAAAACTTATACAGCAGCATAGTGCGCGATTTGGCATCCAGCACGCCAAGCAGTTCAGAAATTTCGATCATTAATTCTGCTTCCGTCTTAGCTGGAAGCAGTGAATGCCGGCAAGCTTCATCTGTTTCACAGGTGCTGCAGCGCTGCCACCGCTTGGATTCTTTATTCAAGTTAAGGGCAACATTAACGGTTATGCTCTTTGCCCAAGCGCTTAATTTGCTATGCTCCCTCAATGTATGATGATTCGCTAACATTCGAACCCAAGCCTCCTGGACAACGTCCAGCGCATCCGACTTATTATACAGCTTGGAGTAGGCAACACGGACCATTTGATTATATAGTTCTCTGAGCTCATCCTCGGAGCTTGATGACTGCAACAGTTTGCCTGATTCGACAGGTGAATATTCATCATTCATCGATAATCGCTCCAATTAATCTAATGATAGCGTTTACAATTATAGTACCACACCTCATATGTAAAAAAAAGAACATTCAACAAATTTTTCATTTTGTTGAATGCCGCTTCGAAGGAGAATATTATGATTTTAGATATACATCTGGAATTTTCTTCTCAACTGTGACCGCATGATTAAGCTCATTAAGCCAGGCTTCCGTAAGTTTCCCTTTCCCTTGTCTCATTACATGAACGACAACGGTTCGTTTGCCCCACTGCTTAAAGACCTGCCTGCGCGTCTCGAAATAAAGATCAATCTTCCTGCCTTTGATTGCTGATCCTGTATCTGCTACCACCCCATAGCCATAGCCGGGGATAAACAATAAAGTCCCAATAGGAAATACCTTAGGATCGGCAGCAATTGTCGAAACAATGGCCCGTCTTACTTTAACACCTGAATAAGTAATTCCGTACTGCGGGTGACCTGGCCGTTTACCGGTTGATTCGATTCCTGCAGTATAGCCGGTTGCAACTACCCGAATATGCTTCAGCGCCTGTACGCTGCTGTTTGTCGGTTTGATTGGTTTCTGCTGCGCCTTCGTGCTTGCTTGCTGCTGATGCGAAGATGGATGATTCGGCTTCGCTGTACATTGGGCAGAAACATTCATGAGAAGCAAACCGCATGCGATGATTATGCTCATCAGCATCCGTTGAAACGCAATAAAGCTCGTCATCATTTGGTTTGTAGTCCCCCTTACTCGGAAGCATACCCCAACGTGACAAGCTTTATGCAGCCCCTTTTAGAAGGTGCTAGACTCATAGAAAGAAGCGTTTAGATTTGTTTGGTGCTGATTTCCTCCTGCAGCAAAGCTATGAGCTCAGCAACCGGCTTAGCCCCGATGTCGCCTTCTCCACGTTTACGGACAGATACGGTACCGGACTGAGCTTCATTATCCCCGAGCACCAGCATATAAGGCGCTTTTTCCAACTGCGCTTCACGGATTTTGTAGCCAAGCTTCTCATTGCGCAAATCAGATTCAACTCGAATTCCAGCCAGCTGCAGCTTCTCCTCCACCTCGCGCGCATAACCCTCGAATGCAGTTGATACAGGGATGATTTTTGCTTGAACCGGCGAGAGCCAGAGCGGAAGCGCACCCGCGAAGTTCTCCAGCAGGAATGCGGTCATACGCTCCATTGTACTGATAATGCCCCGATGAATGACGACAGGACGATGTTTCTTCCCATCATCACCGACATATTCAAGTTCAAAGCGTTCAGGGAGCAAGAAATCCAGCTGAGCAGTGGAGAGCGTCTCTTCCTTGCCAAGCGCTGTCTTAATTTGAACATCAAGCTTCGGACCGTAAAATGCCGCTTCACCCTCTGCCTCAAAAAACGGCAAGCCAAGCTCTTCGACAACTTCACGAAGCATACGCTGGGACATCTCCCACATTTCGTCATTCTGGAAGTATTTCTCAGTATCTTGAGGATCACGATAGGACAACCGGAAGCGATAGTCCTTAATTCCGAAATCATCATAAACTTGACGAATCAAGTTAACCACCCGGGCAAACTCATCCTTGATTTGATCCGGACGGCAGAAGATATGAGCGTCATTAAGCGTCATCGCACGGACACGGTGAAGGCCAGTCAGCGCCCCGGACATTTCATAACGGTGCATCGTTCCGAGTTCTGCTATTCGGATTGGCAAATCACGGTAAGAGCGCATGTCGCTCTTGAACACCATCATATGATGGGGACAGTTCATCGGACGAAGAACGAGCTCTTCGTTGTCCATAATCATTTTGGGGAACATATCCTCACTGTAGTGCTCCCAGTGTCCACTTGTTTTGTACAGCTCAACATTGGCAAGAACCGGCGTATATACATGCTGATAGCCTAAACGTTCTTCCAGATCAACGATGTAACGCTCCATTGTTCTGCGAAGCTTCGCACCGTTTGGAAGCCATAGCGGGAGCCCTTGTCCCACCTCTCTGGAGAAAGAGAACATCTTGAGCTCACGGCCCAGCTTGCGGTGATCGCGTTTCTTAGCCTCTTCAAGGAAATGCAAATGTTCGTCAAGCTGTGCTTTCTTCGGAAACGCAGTACCGTATATACGCTGCAGCATTTTGTTCTTCGAATCACCGCGCCAGTAAGCGCCGGCAACGCTGAGCAGCTTGAATGCTTTAATTTTACCGGTTGAAGGCAAATGAGGTCCGCGGCATAAGTCAAAGAACTCGCCCTGATCATAGATCGTCAGCTCGGCTTCTATCGGCAAATCACGGATAAGCTCCAGCTTAAGCGGATCATTAAGCTCGGTAAACGTTGCGATTGCATCCTCACGGCTGATTACGCGGCGGCGGATCGGAAGATCCTCCTGTACGATCCGTTCCATTTCTTTCTCGATTTTGATCAGATCCTCAGGTGTGAGCGACTGCTCCAGATCGATATCATAATAGAAACCATCTTCAATAACAGGTCCAATTCCAAGTTTAACTTCGGTTTTGCCGAAGAGCCGTTTAATGGCTTGGGCCATCAAATGCGCCGTACTGTGACGGTACACTTCCAGTCCGTCCGCCGAATCCACTGTTACGATTTCAAGTGAAGCATCGCCTTCAATCGGTGTGTACACATCAATGACTTTACCGTCCAATTTACCGGCGATGGCGTTTTTTCTAAGCCCGGAGCTGATTGAGCCCGCAACTTCCTCCACTGTTGTTCCTTTCGCATACTCCCGGATTGCTCCGTCTGGCAGTTTTACTTTTACAGTCATTCCCTATTCCTCCTGAACGTTATCCTGCGGAACTGCTCTCGTATCCGCATAGGATCAATGTAAGCGCTGCGGATGTGCAGACAACAAAAAAAGCACACATCCCGCGAAGGGACGAGTGCTTGATAGACCCGTGGTTCCACCCTAATTCAACCTGCACAGCCAAAGTAGCATGAAGCGGCTGCCGATCCTTGTGAACGTTCTGTAACGGGAACGGCCCGATACAGCTTACAACCGTAACATAAGGTTCCGGCTTCAACTGTACAGCTACAAAGGGGTATAAGTACAACTGCTGTCGTAAGGAAATTACAGCCAAGTTTCCTCTCTCTGAAACGAGCATTTCATACTTACATGTCTTTGTCTTTGCTTTTACTGCCATCATTATAATCCGCCAGCGCTTGCCTGGTCAAGCCCGATGTTCAGGGAATGACATTCCGAACCCGCAAGCCTGCCTTTACGTCATTTGCCGCCGGCTGAATCGCCGCCGTATCTTCAAAATATGAACCGCAGTGCTCACAATCGGTGCACAGCTGCACACGCTGCTCAAAGATCGTCTCTAACGTTCTCATGACAGGAAGCTCGGGCTGACGTGTGTGAATTACAATTTGCTGGGGTGAGACTGTAATCAGTGTACTGACAATCATGTCCTCCATATTCATTTCCGTTTCCAGCATCTCAGCTACGATGCGGTCGGCCTGGATAGCCTCAAGGAGCTGGAATTGATCATCATACAAGGCGAACTCCGTGCCTCCTTTGTGCAGAACATGAACAATAGGAAGCTTGATCTCCTGCATCCGGACAAAATATTTAAGCAGCGAAATAAATTCCTGGTACTGCTGATCCATGACGTACTCATCCACCGCATAAGCCACAACCTCGCGCAGCTCCTCCCAATAAGTTGCAAGTCGGAAGGTTACAAATCCGTCCAGATGGATGCGTGTGTGGCTGCTAAGAAATTGCTCCAATTCATCGGCTACTTTATTTTTTCTCCGCTCCCTGTCATTCCGCAGCATGTCTGAATCGGCCTGGTCTTCTTCGGATGTCGGCACTGCAGCGCCATACAGCAAATTTCTGCAGTACAGCTCTACGGTTCCGATTTCTTTGTCATCTTCGTAGTGAAATTGTTTGCGGATAATGGCTTTGAGCAGCAAGGGCTCAAGCTCTGCCAAAATGTAATTAGCAAATGCGCCGGCTGCTTTGCGGTAAGCGGCCGGTCCCTGCTCGACAAGGTTAAATTGCGGCAGTACAGCGTTGCATTTAATTTCATTTGCTTCATAATCGAGGTCGAATGTATGGGCAGCAGTCTGATTGATCGCTTCATTTTCGTTATGTAAATCGACGAATTCTTCGTTTAAACAACGGTGCAGCCGATCAAGCGCCTCCATAGAAGCTGACATTAAAGAAACGGTGAACAGTTCCATGCGCTCCACTCCTAAATGTATGGTATGGCTTCCCAAATGCATGCTTCCAAGCTTGTCATACACGTTTATTTTGGCTTCCATAACAGTATATGGCCTTACAAAAGCATATATACGATGTAGGGAGTGGGGATACTGGCGGGGGATTGGAATGAAAGGTTATTCATGGTATATTGAGACTTGTTACGAAGTACGCCTGTTGGAGTGAGCCTAGTGGATTATGAGTCAATTGATTACAATCGTTACCGGTGGAATCGTATGCTTCTCAACGTTTTTTGGATTATTTTAATCCTCACCATCCTGTTAGAATTTTTGTATCTGATCACGATCACTGAAATACCTGCCTTTGAATTCTTTACCAATTTCATGTTAAAACCTTCTGCCTTGCAGCTGGTTGTTCTGCTCCTGACCGAAACCGCGCTTCGCGTACTCAAAGGAAAATACCAAGATTACATTCTCATACTCACCTCTGCTTTACTCGCCGTAATCATTGTCGAGATCCATAACTCCATCAATTACCTACTCCTAGCGCTTTTCTTGCCTGTTATGGTTTCCATCTTTTACTTCCACCCCAAGAAACTCATCTTTGCCTTATGTAATACACTTATGTCCCTGTATGGGCTTTATTGGAGTAATACTTGGATGAATGATGACATCACCTTGGTTGGTTTAACTACGATTACCGTTATGTTTTGCGTCTTTTCATTAATTGCTTGGGGAATATTGAGACGCGGCCGGGAATTAATGATTTATCTTAAATCCTCATTCGAATCCCATCAGGAGCTGCTGGTCAAAACCATTTGGATGGATAAATTAACCAAGACCGATGCACTGACGGACTTGTACAACCATATGACCTTTCATGAATATTTCGAGGAATTGATTGAGCAGCATGAGCAGAACAGCCTGCCTCTCCAGCTCGCAATTTTCGATATCGATAATTTCAAGCAGGTTAATGACATGTATGGCCACCGTGCAGGTGACGCCGTCTTGCAGCAGGTGTCTGAGCTCATTCGCAAGAAGACATGTGCCAACGACTTTGTCGCTAGGTACGGGGGCGAGGAGTTCGCCATATTGTTCACCGATAAGCTTAAAATGGAAGCGCTCAAAGTCGTCGAGCAAATTCGCCTGGACATTGCACAGGCTCCACATGAGCTTCAGCAGGGTAAAACCGTGACGGTCAGTATTGGTTTCGCAGAGTATGAATCCGGTGAGGGCAAGGAGCATTTCTTCAACCGGGCGGACGATGCGCTCTACAAAGCCAAAAGCACCGGTAAGAATAAAACCGTTATCGCGGCCGAGCCGTTTGAAAGTCATCTTGCCTAAGAAGAACGAACTTAAGTCCCATCTCCGGGTTCATTGCTTGATAACAAAAAAAAAGCTTCCTCATGACGAATGTTTGGATCATTCGCATGGGGAAGCTTCTTTTTTGCCTCGGAGAATCTGAATACCTGCTTAGTTCTGCATAACAAAATCGTTCAATGCGCCTTCGCTCTCATTGTACACTTTAAGAATATCGTAACGCGTATTCCGCTGAGCCGGAATTTTGCCAGCTTCACGGATCAAACGCAGGATGGATTCGATGTTCACTTTGTGAGTCGTGCCCGCAGCAGATACGACATTCTCTTCAATCATGGTGCTGCCAAAATCATTACAGCCATAAAAGAGAGACTGCTTGCCAACCTCAGGTCCCATCGTAACCCAAGACGATTGGAAGTTATCAATATTATCGAGCGTGATCCGGCTGATCGCAAGTGTCTTGAGGTATTCCTCAGGCGTAGCCTTTTCTCGCTTCATGTTCGTATTATCAGGCTGGAAGGTCCATGGAATGAACGCAAGGAAGCCTTTGGAATTATAGCCGTTTGCGAAGCATTCATCTTGGGCATCACGAACACGGATAAGGTGGAGTGCACGCTCCTCCATCTCTTCCCCAAAACCGATTACCATCGTTGCCGTTGTGTTCATACCGACGCGGTGCGCGGCCTTCATGACGTCCATCCAATCCGTCCATGAGCCTTTAAGGCGGCTGATTTTGCGTCTTGTACGGTCATCGAGGATTTCCCCGCCGCCGCCGGGAAGTGAATCAAGTCCAGCCAGATTCAACTGGCGAACAACCTCTTCGAGCGATAGGCCACCGGAAATTTCACGCATTTTTTGAATTTCTGCCGGGGAGAATGAGTGCATCGTAATACCCGGATAGTGGCTTTTGATTGTGCGCAGCAAGTCCAAATAATACGTAAATGGCAGATCCGGATTAACCCCGCCCTGCATGAGAATTTCTGTACCGCCGACATCCATCGTCTCTTTAATCTTAGTTAAAATCGTCTCATCCGGCAGCACATAACCTTCAGATGAGCCCGGTGGGCGATAAAATGCACAAAAGCGACAATACACGTCGCATACATTGGTATAATTGATATTACGACCTACGACGAATGTCGTAATGGGCTCCGGATGCTTGCGCAGCATGAGCTGATTAGCGACATGGCCCATTTTCTCAATCTCATCGGATTCAAATAATGCCGTACATTCTTCTAAACCAATTCGCTCGCCTTGAAGAGCTTTGTCTAGAATACGATCTATTTGCTGCATCTAGGAAGACCTCCTTCTCTCTCACATGTCCGTACCTGTATAGGCTTCTCTTTCATACTAACATAACTAAAGTAGCTGCGTCATCCGCAGAATGACGGAGCAAAATCAAGTCTAAAAGTCGAAAAACGCGGCTAGTCCGCTAGGACTGCCGCGTATCGCTTTAAATCGCTTCTTTCCCGTCCAGCGCCTGCTCCAAATCCGCAATCAAATCGTCAACGTCTTCAAGTCCGACTGAATAACGCACAAGACCGTCGGTAATGCCCCGCTGCAGACGAACCTCACGCGGCATCGCCGCATGCGACATCATCGCAGGGTACGATAGAATACTCTCTACTGCTCCGAGACTTACGGCTACAAGCGGCAGCTTGACCCGGCTTAATACCGCCTTGGCACGATCTCCATCCCCTACATCGAAGGAAACGACAGCTCCATAGCCGCGTGATTGTTTCTCATGAATCTCGCGCCGAGGATGGTTGGGAAGTCCCGGATAATAAACTTGAACCACATCCGAACGCTTGTCCAGCCAGTCAGCCAGCTTACGCGCACTGCTCTCGCTGTGCTCCATCCTAGCCTGCAAGGTTTTCATCCCACGGATAAGCAGCCATGATTCCTGCGCACTCAGCACGGTTCCAAGGCCATTCTGAAGCTGCTTCAAGCGACGACCCAGATCTTCATTGGCAACGACAGCCAGACCCGCCAGAACATCGCTGTGACCGCCTAGAAACTTCGTCGCACTGTGCAGCACAATATCGACGCCAAGCTCAATTGGACGTTGGTGATATGGGGTCATGAATGTGTTATCCAGCATCGTGATAAGGTCAAGTGACTTCGCCCATTCCGCAATTTCGCCGATATCGGTAATTTTCAATGTCGGGTTGGATGGCGTTTCCATAAAGACCGCTTTGGTATTTGATTTCAGTGCCGCTTTCACAGCTTCAAAATCCGTCATATCAACGAAAGTGGATTCAATACCCAGTCGATTGAGTACCGTTGTAAGCAGGCGGTATGTGCCTCCGTACACATCTTCTGTCACGATGACATGGTCACCGGAGGACAGTAGAAGGAACGAGGTTGAGATCGCTGCCATGCCTGATGCGAAAGCAAAGCCGCGGACTCCGCCTTCAAGCAAAGTAATGTAATCTTCCAGCGCCTGCCGGGTCGGATTGCCGGACCGGCTGTAATCATAATCCGGCGGGTTGAAGATATCATGGTGATGGAAAGTGGAAGCCTGGTAAATCGGCACACTGGAAGCACCTGTATGCTCATCGATTTCAGCTCCGAAATGAATCAGCTTCGTCGCGAATTTCTTTTCCTGCTTATCCTTAAGACTGCCGTGCTCTTGTTCTGCCATCGTGTTATGCCTCCCCAAACTCGCGTTTAGCCGCCTCTAGCGCCTGGCCCAAATCCGCGATGATGTCATCAGCATGCTCAATACCGACCGAGAAACGGAGCAGTCTGTCATCCACACCGATTTGACGGCGAATTTCTTCTGGAATATCCGCATGCGTCTGTACAGAC
This sequence comes from Paenibacillus solisilvae, assembly GCF_042656405.1. Taxonomy (NCBI): domain Bacteria; kingdom Bacillati; phylum Bacillota; class Bacilli; order Caryophanales; family Paenibacillaceae; genus Paenibacillus; species Paenibacillus solisilvae. The sequence continues at coordinate 39,900 of NZ_JBHSOW010000096.1, forward strand.
GGATAAGTCATTAAGGACTCAACGCCGCCAAGACTTTCTGCGAAAGCGATCAGTTGGATGTGCCGAAGAATCGGTTCCACATAACGGGCATCCTTCAAACGGAAGGAGAAAATTCCTGTATTTCCGGAGGATTGCCGGCTCTGAACATCGTGGCCGGGATGGTGAGGCAAGGCTGGATAATAAACCTCGTCGACCGACTCATGCTCAAGCAGCCAGTTGGCAACCCGTGTAGCATTCTCTTGATGGCGTTCCATACGCAAAGCCAGTGTTTTCATCCCGCGCATCAGCAGCCAAGAATCCTGGGCACCCAGAACAGCGCCTATAGAATTATGAAGAAATGCCATTTGCTCTGACAGCTCTTTCCCTTTGGTGACGATCAGACCGGCAAGCACATCATTATGGCCTCCAAGATACTTTGTGGCGCTATGAATGACAATGTCTGCACCGAGCTCAATCGGACGCTGGAAGAAAGGAGTCAGGAGCGTGTTATCCACGATCGTCAGCATGCCTTTGGACTTTGCCCATGCACTTACACGTTCTATATCTGTAATCATCATCAGCGGATTCGTCGGCGTTTCAATGAGAACTGCTTTCGTGTTGGGCTGATACAGGGAAGACAGCGCATCGAGATCATTCGTATCTGCATAAGAAGCCGTCACACCGAACCGGCTCATGATGCGCTCCAGAAGACGGTAAGTACCGCCGTACAAATCAAGGGAAACCAGCAGATGATCCCCTTGGCTGAACAAAGCGAAAATCGTTTGGAGGGCAGCCATTCCGCTGCTGCAGGCAAAGCCTGCATCACCGGATTCCAGACCTGCCGCAGCCTCTTCCAGAACCTTGCGTGTGGGACTCTTCGTTCGGGCGTAATCAAAACCTGTGCTCTCTCCAAGCTTCGGATGGCGGAAAGCCGTCGAATTGTAGATCGGGAAGCTGACAGCCCCCGTAACAGGCTCTTGAATGGATCCAATCTGGGCTAATCGGCTTTCAATTTTCATTGTAATAGGGCTCCTTTTGTAATCGTTGGACGATTGCTGATCTATCTTAAATATACGCCCCTAAATCATAAGGGGTTTGCTGATAAACATAATAATTCAGCCAGTTGGAAAACAGCAGGTTCGCGTGCGCACGCCAGGTGGACAGCGGAGCCAGCTCTGGATTGTCGTTAGGAAAATAATTTTTGGGTACGGCGATTTGAAGGCCTTTGGCCGTATCGCGGTCATACTCATATTTGAGTGTCTGCGGATCATATTCTGCATGCCCCGTGACGAAAATTTGCCTGCCGTCTTTAGATGCAGCAATATAGATTCCGGCATCCGGTGATGTAGAGAGAATCTCAAGCTCCGCCATACGCTCGACATCCTCGCGGCGCACTTCGGTGTGACGCGATTGCGGCACGTAGAACTGTTCGTCAAAGCCGCGCATCAACGGGACATTCCTTTTCTCTACAATGTGCGGGAACACTCCGAAAATTTTCTCGTCAAGATCGACTTTAGGAACCCCGAAGTGATGAAACAACCCCGCCTGCGCTCCCCAACAAATATGAAAGGTTGACGTGACGCGGCGTTTGCTCCAATCCATGATTTCCTTAAGCTCTTCCCAATAGGCGACATCTTCAAACGGCATTTGCTCTACAGGAGCACCCGTGATGATAAGACCATCATAATATTCATGGGCGATATCCTCAAACGTCTTATAAAAGCTTTCCAGATGCTCAGAAGATGTATTCTTGGACGTATATGTCTTCATGTGAAGGAGCACGGCTTCCAGCTGCAGCGGCGTGTTGCCGATCAGCCTTAGAAGCTGGGTTTCTGTCGTTTCCTTCGTCGGCATAAGGTTCAAAATAGCGATGCGCAGCGGGCGAATATCTTGATGATACGCCACACTCTCATCCATAACAAAAATGTTCTCCTCTGACAAAATTTCTTTGGCAGGTAAATGATCCGGTACTTTAATCGGCATCTCAATCACTCCTCAAGGGTGCAGTCTGTTCAACATTACTTTTCTTTGAGGACGCAGGAAAAAGCCCCCTCTCTGTCGTCAGAGAGGGGGCACAAATGTATCGTTCATGCGCCTCTCATCTCCCAGAAACATTAAATCGTTTCCGCAAGAATTAGCACCGTGCGTGTTAACGCCGGTTGCCGGGCTTCATCGGGCTAGTCCCTCCGCCTGCTCTTGATAAGAAAGCTTGCTATTCGGTTAATATCTAACTTACTAGCTCCACTTTAAATCATTCCTCTGTTCCCGTCAAGTCGATTCCGCCGGCTACGGTGAAGCTTTCGGAAGTTCGCACCGCTTCAATGACGGGGCATATGCTGTAGTAGAAGAGCCCTCTAGTTTCTGCTTGAATGGAAAGACATTGTCGGAGTATACTAGACAAGGATTGCACAGCTTCTATAGCTGATGTCAAATGACATTAAAGGGGTGTTGACGAATATGGATGGCGACCCGAGGCCTAAATTACCGGTATCGCAAGATGACGTGACAGTTAACGTTCTGAAGTCTATGTTCGTCAATGCCGCTTAATTATATACGGCTTAACTTGCATAACTTAATGGGCGTCTATCGTCCGTTCTCTTCCACTTTACCGGCATCTTGGGGTATTGCAGCAAGGATGAGAGGAGAGGACGCGGATGAAAATCCGGTTGGTTAATCAAGGTGTATTTACACCCGTTGAGGATATTAGAGCAGCGCTAGTTCCGCCTGCCCAAGGATTTTATTGGATTGATGCCGATGTCGATGATCTTGAAGTTCTGCAGCCTATATTTCAGCTCCATGAGCTGGCTGTTGAAGATTGTCTCAGTGAAGAAGAGCAGCGTCCGAAGATTGAGATTCATGAAGGCCATTATTTTATCGTTATTAACAGTATCCGATTCGACGATGAGGAAATTTTCCTCCGTGCGCTTAATATTTTTCTTGGCCGTCATTATATCATTACGGTAACCAAGCAGAAGATCAACGAACTTCGTTCCCTGAAACCTATTCTGTGGGAAGAAGGCGTTAACCGGCCCGATTATTTCCTTTATCATCTCATTGATATTGTGGTCGATAATTACTTCCTCGTAGGAGACCGGATTGAAGCCCGTATCGAGAGACTGGAAGAAGATATCCTCATGCACACCAAAAAATCCCACCTCACCGAAATTATCGGTCTTAGAAGTGAGATTCTATGGCTCAAAAAAGTGCTTGGGCCGCAGACGCAGGTTATTGCGACATTGAACAAAAAGGACTTGAAGCTCATTGACGATCAGCTGCAGAAGTACTTCAGCGATATCTATGAGAATGCCGTCAAGATTGCTGAAACCTTCGAGACGTACCGCGATCTAATGGCTAACTTACGCGAGGCTTACCAGTCGAGTCTGGCCAGCCGGGCCAATGATATCATGCGCGTATTTACTGCATTGACGACAATATTCATGCCATTAACTTTTCTTACAGGCATTTACGGAATGAATTTCGATTTTCTTCCCGGCATCCACAGCCACAGCGGATCCTATATTCTGCTCGTATTCATGCTCCTGCTGGGAGCGGGCATGCTGTATGTGTTCAGAAAGAAAGATTGGTTATGATGGGCGCAGAAGGAATACGAATGTAGAGGCTCTCTTCGGTCTAATGGACCTTAGAGAGCCTCTTTGTTGTGCATGTCCGGAACATCTCATTAAACAGATTCGCCAGCTGTCGCTTCCTTCCGGCCTTTATCCAAATTCACGAAGGCCAAAATCGCAATGCCGATAATAAAGAAGGCGACAAGCGACAAGATCGCTAACCGGCTTGATCCCGTAATCGTTCCTACTACCGAGAATACAAGAGGACCGGCAACCGAGGAGAATTTACTCGACAAGCTAAGGAAACCGAAGAACTCGGCGGTTCTTGAGGGCGGCACCAGATTGGCATACATCGATCTTGCAATCGCTTGACTGCCTCCCTGGACAAGTCCAACCATAAAGGCAAGTAAATAAAAATGAATCGAATTCGTCATAAAATAACCAAGAATGACAATTACGACATAAATAACCAAAGATCCGTTCAACGATTTCTTCGAACCGAAACGGGAGGCCAGCTTAATAAACAAGAGCGTGCTCGGATAACCCACAAACTGAGTAATGAGCAGGGCAAGAATAAGGTCTGAGGTTCCGATGCCAATTCCGCTCCCGTAGATGGTTGCCATTACGATCACCGTGTTAATGCCGTCATTGAAGAACCAGAATGCCGCCATATATTTGAGCAGCTCCGGATAGCGGGATGCGGTCTTCATTGTCCGGCCAATCCGCGCAAATCCGCTTTTGACTGCATCACCGTAGCTAAGTGCTGCACCCTTCGCTCTCTCTTTCACATGCCTGACGATCGGAATCGAGAATAGAAGCCACCATATTCCCACCGTGATAAACGCGACTTGTGTGGCCGTCGTCTTATCCGGAAACCCAACCATCTCCCATCCCTCGATCATGACCAGATTGACAGCCAGCAGCAGCCCGCCCCCAAGATAGCCAAGCGCATAGCCCCTGGCACTCAGCGAATCCCGCTTCTCCGGCGGCGCAACTTCCGTTAATAATCCATCATAAAAGGTGTTCCCTGCCGAAAACCCGATCGTCCCCAATATCACAAGTGAGGAAGCAAGCAGCCAGTCTCCGGGCCCGATTAACGACATGAACATCGTCGCAAGAGCTCCGATAAACGCGAAGACGGCGAGAAATTTAACCTTCGCTCCGGAATAATCAGCAATTGCCCCCATGATCGGAGATAACAAAGCTACGAACAGCATTGCAATCGTTTGCGTGTAGCCCCAGTAATTCTCAGCCGTGTTTCCTACTAAATCAGCCCCTGCAACCGACTTGTAGAAAATGGGCATCACGGCTGCCATGATCGTTGTAGCAAAGGCTGAATTCGCCCAATCGTACAACAGCCATCCCCGAACCGCTTTTCGATCCATTGCGATCACCTCTTCTGTAATTGGCTTGTCATACTCGATCAATCTTTTCGACAATAATCTCCCGTTTCCTTTTAAAGCTTTTGTAAAGAAACCGCAATCAAAAAGATGTTTTTGTCGATATCAATTGAAAAATAGATTTATATTTTCAGAGCCAGCAGCAGTTTCTGCGGTTCTCCTCCAATACTAGTGCGGGTTCGACAAAAACAGGCTATTACCCCTGATCTATCACCGCTCTATAATAGAAGTATTCAAGAATGGATGAAGCACTTAAGAGGAGGATCTTCACATGCTCAAGAAGACCGTCTTACAAGCAGCCCGCCTAGGCGGAATACATATCCAATTGATAATGGCCAAATCCAAATACCGCGACAAGCTTAACCGGTTGATCCGTGCAAACGGAATGGTCATTCCCGCTCTTACCTCAGACCTCCAGCAGCGAACGCAGGGCTATTGGGAACGATATTACGGGGCCAAAATCAATTTATCCTGGCATGCTGCTTATGCGGCTGTAACCGGTTACGATGATGAACGGTATATTCCTGAGGATCTGTTTTTTATGGAGATCGAGCCTGCGCTTAACCGCAAGGAATTGTACCGCGCCTATGTGGATAAAAGTAATTTCAATCAGATCTTGACCGGTTTCGCTTCTCCTGCCTTGCTCTTCAAAATGATTAACGGCGCTTATTTAGACAGCAGCGGCGTTACGATTGATCAACGAAAGGCGGAGCATCTCCTCCTTGAGCATCAGGCAGATTTCGTGATCAAACCCTGCATTTCGGAAGAGGGCTCGCCGCCGGCAAAATGGATGACCAGTACAACAGGCAAGCTGATGGATGAGGGTTCGAGTGAGCAGAACTTCGAGCAGCTTATTGCAACCTTTCACAGCGGCGATTTCATCGTACAAGAATGCGTTAAGCAGCATAAGGAGCTCGCCCGTGTCTATCCGGTCTCGATTAATTCGCTTCGACTGCTGACTCTCCGGTTCAAAGGCGGCATTTATCTGCTCTGTGCCGGAGTCAGATTCGGCAGCGGCGGGAGCAAGGTGAGCGAGGAGGCCGGGATACTTTTCTGTTCCGTCGGAGTGGACGGACGGCTAAGCGAATCGGCGACCGACAGCTGCGGGAGACGGTACGACCATCACCCTTATACAAACTATGCATTTGGCCAAACGCGAATACCTGCTTACGGCTCTTTGGTAAGACATGTAGAATCCCTTCATGACCAGCTCCATTACTTTGATCTCATTTCCTGGGATTTTGCCTTATCTCCGTCAGGATCACCCGTCTTACTGGAAATCCATTTGACCCGGCAAGAGATAAATAGTTATCAGTTTAATGACGGTCCTTTATTCGGTCAATGGACGGAAGAAATCCTGCAGCTTGTCAAAGAACGCAAAAACACCGTCAGACCCCTCTTCTGATCCTCTCTTCTATTTTGCTGTTGAGCCGGTTTTCAATTATAATAGAAAGAGCATCTGATAGAAATCTTTAATCAAAAAGGGGGGGTTCCGTGAATATAAACCAACTTGAGACGTTATTAACGATCTCCAAGACGATGAGCTTTCGTAAAGCGGGTGAATTGCTCAACTTGACCCAACCCGCTGTCTCGGCACAAATCAAGAGCTTGGAGGATGAGTTTAAGACCGTTCTCATTGACCGGAATCAGCCTGTCACCTTAACCGATCGCGGTCAGGTCTTTCTGGAACATGCGGAGAAGATACTCGCAGTCGTCGAGGAGCTCAAACAAAAGCTGTCCGACCTTAGTCAAACGCCGCAAGGTCATATCGTTCTAGGAACGACCTCTTCAATCGCCATTCAAATACTGCCGCGCGTTCTCTCTTACTTCCAAGATCAATTCCCGATGATTAAGACAACCATTCACTCCATGCCCTCTTCTCAGGTCATGGCCAGCGTAGAGAATGGCTCCGTGGACATTGGCATCACCTACTTATCGGAGCGCAATCCAAATGTCGAGACGTCGATTCTGTATTATGATACCTACGAGCTGGTTGTCGCTCCCGAGCATCCCTTGAGCAATTTGAAGCATACTACGATCGAATCACTCAAGGATATTCCGATGATCATGCTCTCACCCGATACGCTGGGCAGACGTTTCCTTGATCAAATTTTTAAAAAGCTGAAGCTTCAGCCTCATATCCTCATGGAGCTTTCGAGCAGCGAAGAAGTGAAACGGATGGTGGAGATCAATCTTGGCGCGGCTGTCGTCTCCAAGCTGTCTATTGCCAATGAAGTCAGGCTTGGCACCCTTAAACGGATTAAAGTAAATGAGCTTGATATGAGCCACCCCGTCGGAGTTGTATATAAGTCAGGACGTTATATTAATTCAGCGATGCAGCAGTTCTTAAGTGATTTGAAAGGAATGCCGGAAGACCAATTCATCAGCAGCGAATAACATGGATTGGTTATTACTTACATTTGATGATCAGAAGGAGAACGAGAGCTATGAAATTTGATTTACACACGCATCACTTCAGATGCGGCCATGCTGACGATATCATCGAAGCTTATATCCAGGCGGCAATCGGGGCAGGTCTGGGAGTAATTGGAATCTCCGATCATTCTCCTTATTTTGCAAGTGAGCATGATCAGCCTCAGCCCGGCATTGCAATGGCCAGAAGTGATTTTGCTAATTATATAGCCGAAGTTCTCCAGTTGAAGGCCAAGTATGAAGGTAAAATCGATGTGCTCCTTGGCGTTGAATCAGATTTCTATCCGGAGCATGCTCAGCTGTATAAAGATATCTATGCGAAATACCCATTCGATTACATTATCGGATCCGTTCATCAAACGCGCGGAGTCAGCATATTCAACCGTAACCGCTGGAAAGGCTTGCCCCCTGCGAAGCAAATCGAGGAAAAACGTCATTATTATGAGCTGATCGGGCAATCGGCAGCAAGCGGTATGTTCCAGGTGCTGGGGCATATTGATGCCATGAAGGGTTATTATCCGGCTTTCTCGGATATTTCTGCGAACGATGCTGTAGACGAGGCATTAAGCATGATAGCAAGCAGCGGGGTGGCCATTGAAATTAATACCTCTGCGAAGCTGAAGGACGCTGAGGAGTGGTATCCATCTGACGCTATTCTAGAGCGCGCCCTTCACTTTGGTGTTCAGGTAACCTTCGGATCGGACTCCCATGTCCCAAGCCGCGTAGGTGATGAATGGGATGCGGTTGCTCAGCGGCTTAGGGAAATCGGCTTCAAGCAGTGGGTATATTTCAATCAAAAACAACCCGTAGTCGTTTCCTTATAGGCCTGGATACAAAAAAAAATTGGACCTGCACGCAGCAGGTCCATAATTATATAGTAAAAAGGGGGTCTTGTTTATTATAATAGCCCTCGAATGTAATGGGACGATAACAGATTGATTTCATTTGTGTAACAATTTTTGAAGCGCCTACTGTCAAAGCAAGGAGTTGAATGCATCATGTGGTTTGCAGCGGCGGTGGGCAGTGCCATCCTGTTCGGATTAGCCGGCTGGTGGATGAAAGTGTCCCAGATGCAGAGCGGTTCAACCGCTTGGCTGCTTCTGGGACTTTACTTGTCCGGGACAGTTGGTTTCGGCATCCACGCGGCAGTCGAAGATACTTTAATTCCATCGCTTCAGGATCCCAAAGTATGGGCGGCCGGGTTCATTATCGGTGCCGGCTCCGGGCTCGGGAATGCCTTGTTTATGAAAGCGCTGGAATACGGACCTGCCAGCTTAACGTCTCCACTGACCAATATGAACATCGTCCTCGTCATTGCGATGGGAACCTTCGTGTACCACGAACCTTTATCCGGCACGCAGTTTGGGGGCGTTCTGTTATTACTTCTGGCTGTCCTATTCGTTTCTTTCCGCGGAAACAAAGAGAAGCAGTCTATCAAGGAGTCGAGATGGTTTGTGTACGTAGCTGTCAGCATCCTTATGTTTGCTGTCCGTAATGGGGGCTTGAAAGTAACTGAGGAGATGAATCTTGCGGGGGCGCCAGTTTTATTCGTCGCTTATATATTATCCGTCCTGTGGTTTGCCCGGTCGGCAGTAAGAGAACGCAAGCAGCAGGTTTCATTGGGAGGATTAAATAATCTGCGGCATGAACGCGCCCTGCAGCTTGCTGCCAATTCCTCACGGACTGGCATGCGCTGGGGTCTGCTTGCCGGGTTATTCTCCTATGGCGGCCTGCAGCTGTATGCTATCTCGCTCCAAACCGGACAAGCCAATATCGCAGGTCCGATCTTTGCCGCAAACAGCTTAGTCGTGGCGGCAGGCTCAATTGTGCTCTATCGTGAACGACTTACTCCCCTGCAGTGGACTGCATTCATTCTCACTGCTGCAGGTCTGATCCTCATTCGATTGTGAGCCAGCGTCAACATGAGCATTCACGGCCTATCTGCTGCGGTGGGAGAATCCTTTTCGAAGCAGTGCCTGCGTGGATAAAAAAAAGCGTTTGATCTGATGCCGCAGCCGATTGCCGGAGGACAGCTTCATCACCGAACCCCATCCATCGTACCGCCCGCCCTTTCCAATCATGAGCCTGTACAGCTCGCGGACACGCTCATTTACCGTATCAAGCCTGACATCCTCAAATCTGCTGATAACCAGAGGATAAGGGTAGCCATTCTCGGGGTTGCCCTCCTTCTCTTTCTCAATCCGATATCCAAGTGTCTCAAGCATCGCTTCCATCTCGCGGCGATGATTATCCTCACGGAATAACAGCCAATGGTACACATGCCTTGGTTGTTTAATGTCATCCCCTTTGTGTATCAAAGCATAGATCATTTGAGCGTTGTGCACGAACAGTTCTTCCAGGGCGTCAGGCAGCATGAAGTGATAAAAGGTCCAGTCGGGATCCGGTTTCAAGTAATGCTGCACCCGGTATTCCCAATGCTTCTGCATCCACTCTTGGATAGCCGTCTCTTCTAACCGGCCTGCTCCCACGTAATAATAAAACTCCAGCCGCGTAGCTGCATTGATTCTGCCGACATAGATCGCATCCGCTTCACTCTTCAGCCACTGCTCAAGCTTCGATTCAAACTGTTCTAATCGTTTTATAAAATCCTGCTTCGAACGGTTGTCCGTGCGAATCGGGTATAAGTTTATCGTAATCGAAAACAACTCGTCATATCCAGCCAGCGGAGCAGAGGCCTTATAGCCAATATTGACCAGGACCCGCATTTGATCCGACTCCGTCCGGCGTTCATAAAATCCCCAATTGTCCGTCATAAAGCACCTCTGATTCATTTGGTAGCAGCTAGCTTGTCTTGTGCATACAAACTATTATAACGGTTCTATTCGACAGATGACTATGCTTTTTGCATAAAATACGTAAATTATGCTGCTAACTTTACTGAAGTTAATAATTTATTTTAAGTTCTTTGGGTGTTCTGTCGATTAAACACTCCTTTTTTAAAACACCTTGTGCTACAATGGAAGAAGTGAAAGAGGGGTGATTGCGGTGGACTATTCCAAAATGTGCCCAAAATACGAATGCGCAACGGAGTTACTCGGCAAGAAATGGACGGGCATGATCGTACGTGTTCTGCTTGGCGGGCCAAAACGGTTCAAAGAAGTGAAGGAACAGATTCCGGAAATGAGCGATAAAATGCTGACCGACCGGATGAAAGAACTCGAGCAGTTCCAAATTATTAAACGAAACGTTTATCCGGAAATGCCGGTTCGCATTGAATATGAGTTAACCGCCAAGGGGCGGGGATTAGAGCCCGTTATTCAATCGATTCAAGATTGGGGCGAGGATTGGTGTTAAGAAGCTGCTGCTATCAAGAAGGGCAGCTTTTCCACTTTTAGGAAATAGATAATAATAAGGCGCAGGACGAGAAATACGTCCTGACGCCTTTTTATGCTTTAGTCGAAAAAAAACACACGCGAGCGTTAAATAAACGCTTCGCGTGTGGGTAAAACGCTCAGGGCACCAGACTACATGCCGAGCCATTTCTTGAATAAATGCTTGGTTGTATCTTTGTTGATCGCTGCGATGGAAGTCGTAAGCGGAATGCCCTTCGGACATGAGCGTACGCAGTTCTGCGAGTTGCCGCAGCCTTCGATACCGCCATCCTCCATCAGGGTTTCCAGACGCTCCGCCTCATTCATTTCACCCGTAGGGTGAGCATTGAACAACCGAACCTGCGAGATCGCCGCCGGACCGATGAAGCTGTTCCGGTCATTAACATTCGGACAAGCTTCCAAGCATACGCCGCATGTCATGCATTTAGACAGCTCGTACGCCCACTGACGCTTCGTCTCAGCCATCCGGGGCCCAGGACCAAGATCATAGGTGCCATCGATCGGAATCCAAGCTTTAACGCGTTTGAGTGCGTTAAACATTCTCTCGCGATTGATAACAAGGTCACGGACCACTGGGAATGTGCTCATCGGCTGAAGCCGGATCGGCTGTTCGAGCTTATCGATCAGTGCACTGCAGGCCTGACGCGGCTTGCCGTTGATCACCATGGAGCAGGCTCCGCAAACTTCTTCCAGACAGTTGGATTCCCAACATACCGGAGCTGTCTTGTCTCCGTCCTGCTTCTTCGGATTACGCTGAATTTCCATCAGCGCACCGATCACGTTCATGTTCGGACGGTATGGAATTTCGAACGTTTCCGTATAGGACTGAGCGTCCGGGGCATCTTGACGCGTGATAATCAGCTTTACTGTTTTTGCTGCAACTGCCGTTTCCGCCATCGTTTATTCTCCTTTCTACTTTTCCTTCGAATAGTCGCGTTTACGCGGCTTGATAAGCGATGTATCCACGTCTTCATACGAAATTTGCGGGCCTTCAGCCGTCCATTTCGCTTTCGTTGTTTTTAAGAACTCCTCATCAATACGATCCGGGAATTCCGGTTTGTAATGCGCGCCGCGGCTCTCGTTACGAAGCAAAGCGCCAAGCGTCATCGCTTCGGAGAGCTCCATCATGTTCCAGAGCTGACGGGTGAAAGCTACAGAAGCGTTATTCCAGCGAGCAGTATCATTGATGTTGATATTGCGGTAACGCTGTTTGAGTTCTTTGATCTTCGCGATGGTTTCTTCCAGCTTCTTATTGAAGCGAACAACGGTCATGTTGTTGGTCATCCATTCGCCAAGCTCTTTGTGAAGCACATATGCGTTCTCTGTGCCATCCATCTTGATGATGCTCTCATATTTATCGGTTTGACGTTTTTTCTCGCGATCATACACCGAGGAGGAAATATCCTCAGCCGATTTCTTAAGGCCTTTAATGTATTCAACAGCTTTCGGCCCCGTAATCATACCGCCGTAAATAGCCGATAACAGCGAGTTTGCGCCAAGGCGGTTCGCACCGTGATATTGATATTCGCATTCACCGCACGCGAACAATCCAGGGATGTTCGTCATTTGGTTGAAGTCGACCCACATTCCGCCCATGGAATAATGGACTGCCGGGAAAATTTTCATCGGAATTTTACGCGGATCATCGCCCATGAATTTCTCATAAATCTCGATGATTCCGCCGAGCTTAACATCCAGCTCCTTCGGATCCTTGTGGGATAGATCAAGATAAACCATGTTCTCGCCATTAACACCGAGCTTCTCGTCTACGCAGACATGAAAAATCTCACGGGTTGCGATGTCACGGGGAACAAGGTTGCCGTATGCCGGATATTTCTCTTCAAGGAAGTACCAAGGTTTGCCGTCTTTATACGTCCAGATCCGGCCGCCTTCACCGCGTGCGGATTCCGACATTAAGCGAAGCTTGTCATCGCCCGGAATTGCAGTCGGGTGAATTTGAATGAACTCACCGTTTGCATAATCAACACCCTGCTGATAGACAGCGCTCGCTGCAGTACCTGTATTGATAACAGAGTTGGTTGTTTTGCCGAAAATAATACCGGGACCGCCTGATGCCAAAATAACCGCATCTCCGGCAACAGTATGAACTTCCATCGTCCGAAGATCTTGGGCGGATACGCCGCGGCATACGCCATCGTCATCAAGTACCGCTCCAAGGAACTCCCAGTGTTCGTATTTGGTTACGAGACCCGCTGTTTCCCAGCGGCGTACTTGCTCGTCCAGTGCATAGAGCAATTGTTGGCCTGTTGTCGCGCCGGCAAATGCAGTACGGTGGTATTGGGTTCCGCCGAAACGGCGGAAGTCGAGCAAGCCCTCAGGTGTCCGGTTGAACATAACGCCCATCCGGTCCATGAGATGGATGATGCCTGGTGCAGCATCACACATCGCTTTGACCGGCGGCTGGTTCGCCAGAAAATCGCCGCCGTAAACGGTATCGTCAAAATGCTCCCAGGTGGAGTCGCCTTCACCCTTTGTATTAACCGCACCGTTGATGCCGCCCTGCGCACAAACGGAGTGTGACCGTTTAACGGGTACAAGTGAAAATAAATCAACGTGCATGCCCGCTTCTGCTGCTTTAATTGTAGCCATTAGACCGGCGAGGCCGCCGCCAATGACGATTATTTTATTTTTAGCCATGTCGATTCGCTCCTTGTCCTAATGCCTAAACGAGATTCGTCAATTGCAGCGCTGCTGATGCCGCTTCTCCAAACTCATCACCGCGGAACGCCCCTAGCGACAGAAGGAACAAAGCCGCTACGATGACGAATACGCCTATCCATATAAAGGAAGAAATTTTCTGAGCGCGAGGACCAACCGTGATTCCCCAGCTCACAAGAAATGCCCACATCCCGTTGCTGAAGTGGAATGTAGCTGCTATAACACCGATGATATAGAGCACAAAGTAGAACCCGTTTGTCGAGATATCGTGCATCAGGTTGCCTAGGTCTTCATGCTTAACTTCGCCGATCAACACTTGAAAGCGTGTTTGGTACAGATGCCAGAAAACGAAAATGAACGTGATAACACCCGAAATCCGCTGAAGCGCAAATGCCCAGTTCCGGCCATATTGGAAGCGTCCGGTGTTCAGGTTCGATTGGTACGCGACATAAAGGCCATAAACGCCATGGAACAATAGCGGCAGCCATATGCCGAAAAGCTCAAGGAAAAAGACCAGTGGGAGATCATTCAGGGTATTAATGCTATCCTTGAACCCCTGCGCTCCGCCCTCATATGCAGAGTAGTTCGTCAGCATGTGCTCAATAATGAACAAGCCGAGCGGGATTACTCCTAGCAGAGAGTGGATCTTGCGCGATAAATACGAATTTCCTTTCATAACTTGTGCGTTCTCCTTTCCAAACTGTGGAATTACATTCGCCAAACTTCGCCAAAACCATTCTCCATTGTACCGCCAGCCCCTATGGGCGTCAATATATAAGCTTGACACATATTGGTCACACTTCACATCATACTCCTTTTGTGCTTATAATGGAATTGCCTATTATTCATTAAAGGTTATAACTATTTTGCATATGTAATCAATAAGCCGCGAAGGAGATACACATGCTTGAAGAATTGAATGTATTTGCCATTGTGGTGGAGCAATCCAGCATGAATAAGGCTTCCGCGACATTGAATTTGTCCCAGCCCGCTCTCTCCCGCAAAATTGCCAAGCTGGAGCAGGAGCTCGGCGCCCTGCTGTTCCGCCGAATCGGCAAACGTCTGGAGCTGACCCGTATCGGCCAGCTTACTTACGAGTACGCTGTCGAAGCACGGCAGCAGCATCTGCGATATTTGAAGATGGTCGCGGACTACAAGAGTGCCGGCCGCTCGTCCCTTACCATTGGAGCGAGCCTTACCACGCTGCAGACGACACTTCCAGATCTTATCCAAGCTCTGACCAAACGAAGTCCTGAGCTTGATATAAAAGCGATCACCGGTAAAACCCATGAAATCGTGACGCTCGTCCGTGACCACAAAGCTGACCTTGGCATCGTGGCCTCCCGAATTGACGATCCCTCGCTTCATTGTGTGCCGCTGTTCGACGATCATCTCGTACTCGTTCTGCCCCGGAACCATTTTGTCATGGATAAAGGAGTGCCGGTCATCGGAGATCTCGACGGCATGCCGATGATCCTCTTCTCCAAAGGAACCTGGTATCGCATCTTAACGGATGAATTGTTCGACAACTATCAGCTGCTTCCCGATGTGCGGATGGAAATCGATTCATTCGAAGCGATTCTCAGGCTGCTTCATACCTGCCGCGCCGGAACACTGCTGCCCAAATCCTATTTGAGGCCGGAAATGATCGCAGATAACGACCTTACCGTTATTCCCATTCGCGAGCTTGTTGAATCCAAACGGACCACATCTCTTATCCATGCCGACACAGACAGCTTGAGTCCGGCTGTCAGGCTGTGGATTGACGAAATCGCTACGCATTATAAACGCGGCGGCGGTGGCGGTGCGGACGCTCCGCTGGGATGAAGAAGCGGCCTACGGTGCTGGTCGAAGGATCACTTTCCCACGCTGTTGAACCCGGGAATTTTGATTATACTCCTAGTGGTGTATTCCCGGGGTTCAAAGGCGATCGCTGCCGCTCTCCAACCGAATCCTTCTTACCTGCACCAGGCCCTCTTCATCCCAGCTTCGCGGATTCAGCCTGCCAGCACGCGCTGCCGCTTTTAAGCTCCGCTGGGCAGAGGGATTAAGCTCCGCTTGCCTATCGCCAGCTCCGCGCAATGGCAAAGCATCCTTGGCAGATGCGGCCGCTGCTGCGACTCGCAAAGAGCCTTCTTTCCGTACTTCTGCTTTACCGCATTCGCTGCCATAACAGCAGAAAGGACAGAGACCGCATGAAGCGGTCCTGTCCTTTATTGTTTGCCATTTTTCGTATCCAATACCATCCCGAGCTTGCGGGCCATCCAAGCGGTTGTGCTCGCCTGTAACAAGATCGTCAGCATAATCGCCATAAAGGTGACCGAAGCGATTATATCCGCATGCTTGACGCCCATCCCTGCCAGCATTCCGGATAGGGCTGCCGGAATGACGCCTGTTTCGCGAACCCACATCATGAAGGCCATTTCCTTCAGTGACCATCGCGATTTCACATCCGGCAGCGCTGAAGCAAATACCGTCAGCGGCCTTGCAATAACCATAAGCACAAGTACGGCTAGTAAGCTCTGCCACCAATAATCGGCCAGCAGACCGAAATCAACCTGGCTTCCAAGCAGGATGAAAATCAGCATCCGCATCATAACGGTCATATTATCGGAGAAATGTGACATTTCTTCATGCTTACCATGCATATGTAAGCCAAATGAACCGGAGTTGCCCCAAATTAAACCAGCCACGAAGGTAGCCATAAACCCGCTGACATGCAGCAGGTCACCAAGCAGATAGGAGCCGATAGCTGTTCCGATCATCGCAATGGTTGTGTAATCACGCAGCACGCCAAAACGAATATGCGAAACCAAGTAAACCACGGCAAACCCGACCCCTAACCCGACCCCAATTCCGCCTAAGGCTGTTTTCAGAAAATCCAGCGTGATCACGCCGGCATCCAGCGAAGACTTACCTGTGGCAGCCCCCAGCAGAGCAAAGGTCAGAATTGAGCCTGTTGCATCATTAAACGCCGATTCACTCTCTACCGTTTCACGGACCCGTTCACGGATTCGGACTTGACGAAACACGGGAATAATCGAAGCTGGATCCGTTGAAGCGATAACCGCAGCAGCCAGCAAAGCATACAACCAATCGATCCCGAACAGGTAGTGAATGACTGCGCCAACAACACCAACGGTAATGAGAACGCCCGGCACGCTGAGCAGTCCAACCGTCCAGCCGACCTGCTTAAGCCCATGCAGCCGGATGTTGCGTCCGCCGTCAAACAGAATAATCGCTGAGCCCGCAACGAGAATGAACTGATTGGTCAAGGAGGTGCTCGATTCGTTAATCCAATGAAATCCCTGCCCGATAATCATGCCTGCAATGATGAATAATGCAACGTCCGGCAAACGCAGCTTCTTCGCAATGGTTCCAACGATCATGCCGGTCGACACAATGACAAGCAAGAGCAGCATTAAATGCTGAATGAGTTCCGTTGTCGTGTTTTCCATGCCTAGCTTACACCCTCAATCTTAAGAAGGAGCCGGCACCCGCGGTTAGCGGATTACCGACTCCTCGAAATGTTCGATCTGCTGATTCGTACCTATGACGACCATGACGTCTTTCTCTGCGAGCACATCGGTAGCCTCAGGTGCGATGATAACACCTTTAGCTTTATTAATCGCTACAATGCTGCAGCCGAAGCGTGCGCGAGGATTTAATTCCTTCAAGGATATTCCGTTCAAGCATTTTGGAACAGCCAGCTCCGCAATGGTATAGTCCTTAGACAGCTCAATATAATCGAGCAAATTCGGAGAAACAAGCTGATGAGCAACACGAATTCCCATATCCCGCTCCGGATAGACAACCCGATCAACACCAATTTTCTCAAGCACGCGCCCATGAAGCTCAGTCATGGCTTTGGCCACCACCTGCTTAACGCCCAGATCCTTTAACAGAATAGTCGTTAGGATACTCGCTTGAATATCATCACCGATGGCAACAACACCGCAATCGAAATTTCGAACGCCTAAGGAACGAAGAACTTCCTCATCCGTACACTCCGCGACAACGGCATGCGTCAGCACCTGACTCATTTCTTGAACGGCTTCCTCGTCTTTATCGACGCCAAGCACCTCATACCCAAGCTTGGTTAATTCCCTTGCCAGACTTGAGCCAAACCGACCCAAACCGATAATAACAAACTGACTGCTCTTCATCCCGCTTCGTTTCCCCTATCCAATCGTAATTTTCCCCTCAGGATGCCGGTACAATTCCTTTTCTGTGCGGGGCCCAAGCGCATAAGCAAGCGTCAGAGGGCCAAGCCGTCCGGCAAACATCGTAAGTGAAATAAGAATTTTACCTATAAGTGATAACTCAGGCGTAATGCCTAAGGTTAATCCAACCGTACCGAAAGCCGATGTCGTTTCAAACAAAATCTTTATAAAGGCTTTATCCTCTGTCGTCGACAGCACCATGGTGACGAATATGACGAGTGAAAGCGACAGCATCGTGATCGTCAGCGCCTTGAAAATCCGCTCGCGTGCAAGACGGTATCTGAATAGGACGATGTCCTCTTTTCCCCTCATCATGGCAACTACTGCACCGATCAGCACCGTGAAGGTCGTTGTCTTAATACCGCCCCCGGTTGAACCTGGCGATGCCCCGATGAACATCAGAATAATCGTGAAGAATTGGGTAGCCTGCCTGAGCGATGCGAGGTCAAGCGTATTAGCGCCCGCCGTTCTCGGGGTAACGGATTGAAAGAACGAAGCTAATATCTTACCGCCCCAATCCAGCGATCCCAGTGTCTTACTGTTGGAAAACTCAAAAACAAAGATAACTACCGTTCCGACTGCAATCAACGTACCCGTCATGGACAGGACGACCTTCGAATGAAGCGATAACCGTTTATTTGTTCGGTACTCCATGATGTCGGCCATTACGATAAAGCCGATACCCCCGGTAATGATTAGCAGCATTGTCACTATATTCACGAGTGGGTCATTCACATATTGGGTCAAGCTAATATAAGGAACGCCAAACTGGCCAAACAGATCAATACCCGCATTATTGAAGAAGGAAACGGCATGGAACATCCCGAAATAGATGGCTTTGCCAAGCGGCATATCAAAGGACCAGCGAATCGCGAACAAGACGCCTCCAACAAACTCAATGGTGAGCGAGTACAGGATAACCTTCCTAATCAGGCGGACAATACCCTCCATGCTGGTCTGATTCATGGCTTCCTGCAGGATTAACCGTTCTCGAAGTGAGATCCGCTTCCGCAGCACAATTGCGAACAAGGTCGACATCGTCATAAAGCCGAGTCCGCCCAGCTGTATGAGCGTCATGATAATAACTTGTCCTGGTACAGACCAATGGCTTCCTGTATCTACAGTAACCAGCCCTGTCACACAGGTTGCTGTTGTTGCGGTGAATACGGCATCAATGTATGGTGTAAATTCTCCAGCCGCCGATGCGAAGGGCATAGAAAGCAGCAAGCCTCCGACTAGAATGATAAGTGCAAAACCAGTGACGAGAATACGGGGCGGTGACCATTTGGATACATTAAAAAACGACTTCATTACTAACACTTCCACCCCTCTGACAAAGCTTTACGCGCACAAAAAAAAGCACTGGAAGCCCAATGCTGATGCGATGAGTCCTGTTCCATGAAGCCTACGAGGTTAGCTGACGGATTCGGGCCCGGACAGGCGGCCCTATTCGCAAGAATGATGCGCTAACTTGAGAAATTCACCCCGTGCTGCAGGTTTTATGCGAGTAGACAGTATGCCTTCGCATCCAGCAGCAATATGGTTCCCCCGTTTTCACTTTGAAATTCGGCTTAATATGCAATTGTTCACATTATATATGGGAAGCCCGGAAACGCCAAACGGCGATTTTCCAGATAATGAACCGAATTACGCCAAAATTGCGCAATCCTTGTCCTTAATCAATTGCTTGCTGGCTTTCTTGCCCGTTTACCTCTCTCCTAAATCGAGAATGAAAGCAATCGCATGGATAATTTCGGAACAACTATGATAAGGTAGTTATATGTGTTCAATTGCTTGTATACCATAAACAGAGGTGCATTCATGAAGCTAAATCGAATCCAGCCTAACTGGAGAAATTACTCCTGGTTAGCGGCAATTGGCGCAATTATCTATGTCCTGATTCAAATCGTTCCCTCGACCGCGGAATCCTTCTTCGGTACGAGCAGCGACCCGGTCATCTCCAAGAGCTCAGCCGAGCAGGCGGCCCTGGATTTTGCCAAACTTCAGTTCAAAGAACGGCCACTTAGTGTGCATGCCATTCATCAATCGGACAGTCTGCTGTTTGGCTACTTATCGAAGGAGAAGCTCAATTCTTCCTATGAGAAGAAATTCGACAAAGCCTTCCCCATCGATACGTTTCAAGTGCTTGCCGATATGCCGGACGGCTCAGAATTATTCATGTATGTTCATATGCAGCAAGGAAATGTTGTCAGTTGGAATAAATTAGGAGAAGCTGCGGCTGCAGAACCAGTAAAGAAAGAGGAAGCAAGTGCGGCTGCAATTGCTTTTGCCGTATCCAAAGGCTTCAAGAAGAGCGAGCTGGAGCTCGTCAAAGCAGCCGGCAGTGAGCTGCTGTTTCATGTTAAAGGGTACAGCTTGGGCCAATCACAGCTGGTCCTGAAGATGAGAAGCGAGAAACTGACCGGCGGAAGCTTCATCATTACGGAATATAAGCCTCAATTCACCGTTCCAGCCAGCTACGAGTCCTATGTGAATCAACAGAAGAAGCTGGCTTCTTGGCTCTCGCTGATCGGAAATTCTTTGCTTTCATTCGCACTGTTTGTACTGGCCATCATTTATGCAGCTCAATATCGGAGACATACTTCCTTCGTCCGCGGGATTGTTCTGTCTCTGCTCTTTCTCGCCATTTATCTGGTCAATGACTTTAACATGATGGATGGACTTCTTGCGACCTACGGTGAGAATACGAACTCTTCCGCTCAAGCGTTATTTGCTCTTATCATCACATTGGTCATTACCGGTGTACTCGCCATTTCGGTATATTTCTCCCTTGTCGGCGGCGATGGCTTATGGCGTTCCATGGGAGCCAATCTCTGGCCTAGATTCGGGGAGACAGGATATGGCGATCATGTCTGGCGCAGTATGTGGCTCGGCTATTTGATCGCGTTTATGCTGCTTGGGCTGCAAACCGTCATTTTCATTATTTTGATGCAGGCAACCGGGGCATGGTCGACCAGCGATGTCAGCCAGTCGCCTTACAACTTAGCTGCGCCTTGGATCTTCCCGTTAATGGCTTGGTGTGCGGCAATCTCGGAAGAAGCGGTTTACCGCTTGTTCGGTATCGGACTGATGAAAAAATGGTTCAAGAACACTTTCGTCGCCTCTCTGATTCCAACGATCATCTGGGCGCTCGGTCATGTTACTTATCCGATCTTCCCGTCTACAACGCGCCTGCTTGAACTGACGATTATCGGCCTTATCTTCAGCTTCATGTTTATCCGTTTCGGTTTCATCGCGGTCGTGTTCGCCCATGCTGTCTTTGACAGCATTATGATGGCCATCTCTCTGATGTTTATGGGCACGGCCGGCAATATTCTCCTCGGCATCGTATACATTCTGCTTCCGATTCCGATTGCTTGGATCATTCGTTGGTTCAGCTGTAAATTTCCACGAAGGGAACGGGCCGTCTAAGCCGATTTACCGTCACAAGAAAAAGGAGAAACCGCAGGTTACGGTTCCTCCCTCAATGCTTCTAATATTTGCGCGGCGAGCTTCTCGCCGATCGACAGGGGCCGGAAATCTTCAATTCCGGCTTCTTTTATTTTTTTAATGGAGCCAAAATGCTTGAGCAGCAGCTTTCTGCGTTTCTCCCCGATGCCTGGAATGGCATCAAGCTGTGAAGCGACCATTGACTTGCCGCGCTGCTCACGGTGGAAGGAAATCGCAAAGCGGTGGACCTCGTCTTGAATCCGCTGCAGCAGGTAGAACTCTTGACTGTCACGGCCAAGCGGAATGATTTCCGGCGGATCGCCGCTCATCAGCTGCGCTGTTTTATGCTTCGCATCCTTGACCAGTCCGCAAACAGGCACGAATAATCCAAGTTCGTTCTCGAGTACATCAAGAGCTGCCGAAATCTGCCCCCGGCCTCCATCGACAACGATAATATCCGGCAGCTGCAGACCCTCCTTCAGCACACGCTCGTAACGGCGGCGTATAACCTCGCGCATCGTCTCGTAGTCATCCGGTCCCTGAACCGTCTTCACCTTATATTTGCGGTACTCATTCTTATCGGGTTTCCCGTCCGTAAACACGACCATTGCCGATACCGGATTAGTCCCTTGAATATTGGAGTTATCGAATGCCTCAATTCGCCGGACTTCAGGCAGACCAAGCGCTTCGGCAAGTCCTTCGGCAGCCTTGGACGTCCGCTCCTCATTCCGTTCGATGAGCTTGAATTTCTCATCAAGGGTAACTTTGGCGTTATCGACAGCCATTTGAACGATATTCCGTTTCCGGCCCCGACGCGGCATGAACACCTTTACTTTCAGCCACTTCTGCAAGGATGAGCGCACTTCATCCGCTGCGGAGCCAGGCAGCACCTCATCGCTGTCTAGTTCGTCTTCAAGCACGGCGGCAGCTTCCGCCTCAACAGCCTCTTTCAGCTCACTCTCGCTCTCTATGAGAGCGGGCGGTAATGAAGCGTTTGTCTCGATCTCCAAAGCGATCGCTTCCTCCGGAGGTATCGGAAGCAGTATTTCTTTGGGAAGCGCCGGGTTATCGCTGTAATACTGGGTGACGAACGTCATGAAGTCTTCATATGCTTCGCCGTAGTAAGGAAACATCGTGGCGCGGCGCTCGATCATTTTGCCATGACGCATGTAGAGAATTTGCACGCACATCCAGCCTTTTTCGGTATAGTAGCCGAATACATCCCGATCCATGGCATCATTTATTGTAATCTTCTGCTTCTCCATAACGGCATCGATTGCGATGAGCTGATCTCGGAGTTCCTTGGCCCGCTCGAACTCCAGCGCTTCTGCTGCAGCCGCCATTTTGCCCTGCAGCGTCTTCTTCACCTCGTCATGCCCGCCGTTCAGAAACTTCGTGATTTCTTGAATCATGTTCTCATATGTTCCTGCAGGGATGTCGTATTCGCATGGAGCGACACATTGACCCAGGTGGTAGTAGAGGCACACTTTATCAGGAAGCGTATTGCATTTGCGAAGCGGATACAGACGGTCAAGCAGCTTCTTCGTCTCCTGAGCTGCATAAGCGTTCGGATAGGGGCCAAAATATTTTCCTTTATCCTTCACAATTCGGCGGGTAACCTCAAGCTTCGGATGTTTATCGCTTGTAATTTTAATATAGGGAAAGGTTTTATCGTCTTTGAGCAGTACGTTGTATCTCGGATGATACTGTTTAATCAAGTTGCACTCAAGAATGAGCGCCTCCATATTGCTGCCGGTCACGATATATTCGAAGTCCCGTATCTCGGATACAAGACGCTGCGTCTTTCCGTTATGACTGCCGTTAAAGTACGAACGAACCCGGTTCTTAAGCACTTTGGCCTTGCCGACATAAATGATGGCGCCTTCTGCATTTTTCATTAAATAACAGCCGGATTGATCCGGCAATAATGCCAGCTTCCTGCGAATATGGTCAGCCGCTGAACGCTGCTGCGCGGCAGAAAGTTCCTGTTGGTCGTTCTCCACCCTGGTTCCCCTCCCAGATTATTATAACTTCTATTGTAGCACAGCAAAGGGACGGCATGCGTTATGGCGCTCTCGCAAATTGCTGTATTTGAACCCGTTTCGCCTCACAATTGTCACGACCTGCGGCTTTACAATTATTCTGAAGTTTGGGTATACTAGGGGAAGCATTCGTTGTTTTCGAGGAGGAACTTAAGCTATGGAAAATGTTAGAGACCCGCGCGAGCATCTGAACGAAGAACCTCGCGACGACTTAATGGATGTAGCAATCGGCTTTGGTGGATTTTTCGGTGTTCTCACCGTTATTTTCGCCGCAGCGGTGATCATTAAATTTGTTATCTCCTAGCAAGACGATTGTTCCAATAAGGCTTCGACCGGCATGATAACCGGGCGGAGCCTTTTTACATCCTATCTATCAACAAACATGGTAACCATTGACAACCCGCTGCCAGTTGGCATACAATACAAAATATCTTATTTAAGGAGGCTGATGTAAATGGCAAATTTCAGAGCGAACGACATCCATCAATTGCATATGCAGCAGTCTCTTCGGATTAAGGCCTTCTAGCTAAAAGGTATCGTCACGGCGCAAATTGTTCTTCGCCCGTTTACGCATGCTACCTTTAGCCATACCTTTAAGAGCCGTAAGAGACCGCATTTGGTTTCTTGCGGCTTTTTCGATTTGTAAGCGCAGGAGCTCCTCTCCTGTGCTTTTTTGTCTTTCAGCATGAGCTGAAGGATGCTCTAAGACCTGTCATGTATACAAAAAACAAATTAGTTTAAGGAGCTACCCATTTGAATCTAATGAATATGAACAGCAATCAATCCGAACGATTGCAGCAATACGGCTGGAACGATTATTGGGCGTCATGTCTGAAAGAAGAGATGATTCAAAGCGGCCTCGTCCCCGCACGGATCATCGCTCAATTTACGAATCAATACCGAATCATCACTCCAGATGGCGAATCAGCCGCCGAAGTAAGCGGCAAATTTCAGTTTCATGCCCTTGCAAGAAGCGATTACCCCGGTGTCGGCGACTGGGTGGCTGTTCAACCGCTACCAGGTGAGGCGAGGGCGATTATTCATGCTGTACTGCCCAGACGTTCCGCAATGATCCGCAAGGCAGCCGGATCCGTTCCAGAGGAACAGGTAATCGGCGCAAATTTGGATACGCTGTTTATCGTCAATGCCCTGAATGATGATTTTAACGTTCGTAAGATCGAGCGGTATCTCATTACCGCCTGGGAAAGCGGCGCAACCCCTGTCGTGCTGCTGACTAAAGCAGATCTGTGCGAGGATACCGGGAGCCGCATTGCTGCTGTTGCCGCGGCTGCACCCGGTGCAGCCGTTCACGCCGTCAGCGCTCTGCAGGATGAAGGCAAGGAGGCTCTTGAGCCTTATATGCTGCCTGGCCGGACGTTAGCTGTAACCGGATCATCCGGTGTCGGCAAATCGACGCTGCTGAACTGGCTTGCAGGCGACAATTTACAGCAGGTGCAGGGAATTCGAGAACAGGATGCCAGAGGCCGGCATACAACCACACATCGGGAGCTCTTCCCGCTCCCATGCGGCGCCGTGATGATGGATACGCCCGGTATGCGTGAGCTTCAATTATGGGAATCAAGCATCGGCAGGCAGGAAGCTTTCGCAGACATCGAAGAAATTGCAGCGCTTTGCCGGTTCCGTGACTGCACGCATGATGCAGAGGATGGATGCGCCATTAAGCAAGCGATAGAGGAAGGAACCTTGGATGCCAGGCGTTTAGGAAACTATAAGAAAACTGGCCGTGAGCTCGCCCATCAAGCCCGCAAGGAACAAAGCATCAGCAACCGCCAGAAGAAAAGCTCAAACAAACGGTTAACCGGACGATTCTCAGCGAAGGATAGGAAATCGATCGAAATGGATTAATGAAGGCATTCCCTAAATAAAGACGATGCAGCTTGAACAGTATCAAGCCGCATCGTCTATTCTTGAACGTTAGGTTTATTTCAGATGATCCTTATCATAGATGACCACTTTGGTCGAAACCCTTCCATTGAGAGGGTAAATAGCACTTAAATGGACTTCAAACGATTCGTTGTATTCCCGCAGTGTATCGTTCAGGATTGGAATTTCGATCGTCTTTTTCTTCTCGCCGTCCGCGAATATCACCCATTCTCCATTTTACAAATAAAAAATGACGGCCCCCTCTCATTGAATGATGAGAAGCCGTCGCCATTTCATTACCTGCAATTCTAACCCTGTTTTCTTAGCCATTATTAACGGCTTTCAGCTTATCGCCGCCATTGTGAGATTGGCTCTGCTGCTTGGAGGCAGCAGCATCAAAACGTTTACGCTCGGTTCGATCGATCTGGACGACGCGGCCGTCATGAATGGTAATCAACACCGATCCATATTCAAGACCATCCACCTGTGTTGCAATTCGTTCCAGCCATTCTTGATCGAGTACGATTGGTTTTGCCATCAATAACCCCTCCTAATAGGAATAAGAAATTCTTCAGCCATGCCTATGGCTAAATATGGACAGGTGTCGGGTCGACTTTAAGCGGATTTTCCACCATGGTGGCTGAATCCTCTGAGATGACATACAAACGGTGAATCAGAACGGATACTTCTTCGCCTGGCTGCAGCGGCTCTTGATCCAACGATCGATGAGCCGAGAGCCGGTTATTGCCAACCTGAACGTCTAGCTCCAGGTGAGCACCCCGGAAGAAAACATGGCGCACGCGGCCTTTCTCGGCGGCAGATGGAAATGCAAGCTCCCGCTCCCGTCCGACTTCGACGAATTCCGGACGGATCAATGCCCTTGCTCCGCTTAGAACCTGTGTCTGTTCAAATCCCCTTAACAGGCCGGGCTGTTCCACTAAGTTTGAATGCCCGATGAACCCTGCAACAAAAGCGGTCTGAGGATCCGTATAAATCGAGACAGGCGAGCCCTGCTGCTCCAGCTTGCCCTGCTGTACAATCAGCATTTCATCGGCTACTTCGACTGCTTCATCCTGGTCATGGGTGACGAAGATGGAGGTGATGCCGATGGTGCTGATCAGCTGCTTCAGCCAAGTGCGCAGCTCCTTACGGACCTTTGCATCGATGGCCGCGAAAGGCTCGTCGAGAAGCAGGAGGTCCGGCTTCGGAGCAAGCGCTCTGGCGAAGGCAACACGCTGTCTTTGACCCCCGGACAGCTCATGCGGATAGCGGTGCTCAAACCCGCGAAGGCCTGTAAGATCAAGAAGCTCATTGACGCGTTCTTTGATTTGAGCTTTACCCGCTTTGCGTATGGTCAAACCGAAAGCGATATTATCAAAGACATTCATATGTTTGAACAAAGCATAGTTTTGAAATACAAAGCCAATACCGCGATGCTGGGGGGCGATGTCATTCACCCGTTTCCCATTGATATAGATATCGCCCTTATCCGGCGACTCCAGACCGGCTAATATACGCAAAAGAGTCGATTTCCCTCCACCGCTTGGACCTAGAAGTCCAATCAGTTTACCCCGATTAATAGAGAAGCTGACATCTGAAACGGCCTGATGATTGCCAAATGACTTTGATACGCTGCGAACCTCAATGTGCATCTTGAGCGCCCCCCTCCGGATCCCGTTGTGCGGTTTTCCATTCAATAAAGCTCTTAATGATAAGTGTCAAAAGCGCAAGGAGAACAAGCAGCGACGCAACTGCAAAGGCAGCGGAGAATTGATATTCATTGTACAAAATTTCAATATGCAGCGGCAGCGTATTAGTCTCTCCCCGGATATGACCGGATACAACAGACACCGCTCCGAACTCGCCCATCGCTCTGGCATTACAAAGGATGATTCCGTACAAGAGACCCCATTTGATGTTAGGCAGCGTGACCCGCCAAAAAATTTGCCAGCCCTTCGCGCCTAAGCTTGCCGCCGCTTCTTCCTCCTGTACACCCTGCGCCTGCATAAGAGGAATCAGCTCGCGGGCAACAAAGGGAAACGTAACAAAGGTTGTAGCCAGTACGATACCCGGTAAGGCGAATACAATCTGAATATCATGATCAGACAGCCAAGGCCCGAAGAAGCCTTGAGCTCCAAAGAGCAGGATAAAGATCATACCTGAGATAACAGGCGATACCGCAAAAGGCAAATCAATCAGCGTGATCAGTACGTTTTTGCCGCGGAAAGCAAACTTACTGATGGCCCAAGCGGCTGCCACACCAAATACCGTGTTAAGCGGAACGGCAACCAGTGCCGTAAGTAAAGTCAGCTTCAGTGCTGACAGTGCATCTGGATCTGTAATCGATGCAATGTACACCTCCGTGCCTTTCTTGAAGGCTTCAATGAAAACGGACAGCAGTGGGAGAAGAACGACTAAAGCTAGAAAAAGAAGTGCGATACTGATGAGAATCCAGCGTACCGCTCCCGATTCCGTAATATGCTTTGGACGCTGCGCTGCTTTTTCGGATAGATGAGTTGTAATTGCTCCTGCCATGTAATCTTGCCCCCTATCCCGTTACAACGCGGCGGTTCGAGCGCCATTGTAAGTAATTTATAAGAAGTAACAACAGGAACGAGGCAACGAGCATGACAAGCGCGATAGCTGTTGCTCCCTTGTAATCATACTGCTCAAGCTTCGTCATAATAAGCAGCGGTGCGATTTCCGTCTTCATGGGCATGTTACCGGAGATAAATACGACCGAGCCATACTCGCCGATTCCTCTTGCAAATGCCAAAGCAAACCCTGTCAGCAATGGCGGAATAAGCTCTGGAAGAATGATTCTGCGGAAGGTCCGCCAGCGGAAAGCACCAAGCATGACAGCCGCTTCCTCCGTGTCCTTCTCGAGGTCCTGCAGGACAGGCTGTACCGTGCGTACGACGAATGGTAAACCGATAAAAATAAGTGCGATTGTAATTCCCAGCGGAGTGAAGGCAACCTTGATGCCAAGCGGCTCAAGCCTCGAGCCGATCCAGCCGTTCGGTGCGTAGATCGCTGTCAAGGCAATGCCCGCTACAGCAGTTGGCAAAGCAAACGGCAGGTCTACTAAACTATCGATCAGCTTCTTTCCCGGAAACCGGTATCTGACGAGCACCCATGCAATGATTAAGCCGAATACAAGGTTTACAATCGCAGCGGCAAAAGCGGTTATGAAGCTGATTCGGTAGGATGCGACGACACGTGCATTCGTGACAGTGTGCCAAAACTGATCCCAGCTGAGGCCGGAGGTTTTGATAAACACGCCAGCCAGCGGAATCAAAACAATGATGCATAAGTAAAAGATCGTAAATCCGAGCGATATGCCAAACCCTGGCAGTATGCTGCGCGGCTTAGTCTTTGCGTTAATCGGTAATGTGGAACCTTTCATGTGAAGTCAGCTCCCCGTTCTGTTCGCATTATGAGCCCGGCGTGTAGATTTGATCAAAGACGCCGCCATCGGAAAAATGTTTCTTCTGAGCTTCAGCCCATCCGCCAAAATCATCGGTAATGTTAAGCAATTTAATGTCCGGGAATTGATCCTTGAACTGCTCGGCTACAGACTGCAGCTGAGGACGGTAAAAGTTCTGAGCGATTACTTTCTGAGCTTCTTCGGTGTACAGGAAATCAAGATAGGCTTCTGCTGCTTCACGGTTGCCGTCTTTATCAACATTCTTATCAACGACCGCTACCGGCGGCTCAGCCAAAATACTGATGGATGGGTACACGATATCGAATTTATCCGGCCCCAGTTCCTTCACAGACAGCAGAGCTTCATTCTCCCAGGCTAAGAGCACATCGCCGATTCCTTTTTCTACGAAGGTCGTTGTGGATCCGCGTGCACCTGTATCCAGCACCGGAACGTTTTTGAACAGCTGCCCTACGAATTCTTTGGCTTTGTCTTCATTCCCGGCATTTTTGCTGAGTGCATAGCCCCAAGCCGCAAGATAGTTCCAACGTGCGCCGCCGCTTGTTTTAGGGTTTGGTGTAATAACCTGCACTCCTGGTTTTACCAGATCACCCCAGTCTTTAATACCCTTCGGATTACCTTTACGCACTAGAAACACGATGGTCGATGTGTACGGTGAACTGTTATTGTCAAACTTTTGCTGCCAGTCTTTGTTGATGAAGCCTTTGTCTGCAATTGCATCGATATCATAACCAAGGGCAAGCGTTACAACATCTGCCTTCAAGCCGTCAATAACAGCACGGGATTGGGCGCCCGATCCGGCATGGGACTGTTTGATTTCAACTTCTTGATTTTTCTCCTTCTTCCAGTAGTCAGCGAACAATTTATTGTAAGCTTCATACAGCTCGCGGGTCGGATCATAAGAGACGTTAAGCAGTTCCAATTTTTCTTTTGGTTTTGCTGCATCATTACCTGCAGCGTCATCTTTCGTATTATCGGCAGCTGCGTTACCCGTGTTCGTGCTGCCGTTCGAGCTGCTGCTATTGCTGCCGCAGCCGGCTAAAGCAATGGCGGTTACGATAAAGGCGATTAGTGCGAGCAGCGGAAAACGTTTTTTCTTTTTCATGTTTGTCATGTAAAAGCACCCCTATTTCATTTAGTTACAGATATAAAGAAATGTCGTCTACTCCGATAAGATCGGTTGGTAAACAAAATTAATCCTACCTGTTTAGTTGGTTTATGATTGAATAATAGCAACGGACACGCTCCCTTGTCAACCAGTTTTTTCATTTATCTGATTGATTTGATAAATTCTTCTTATACCATTAATTGAGGTGATACAATGAGCTGCCGATTTTTCACGAAAAAATAATTCATAGTTGACAGGTTGGTATTGTCGGTTTATGATGATTCCATTGAGTCGACCGGACCACTGGAGGCCCCGAATGATAAAGCCATGCAGCTTGCAGCATGCTTCATTCGGGGCCTCCTTTTTTATACATAACCGGTCAGGTCTGCTTAGGGTCCGTACATATCATATTTTAGGGGAGAGATTGAGAATGAAGAGAAAATTATTAATCGGTTTTACTATTTTGACTTTGGTATTGTCACTGGGAACGAATGCATTTGCGGCAGCCCCAGTGAAGCCTAAGAAGCCGGATATCGAGCTCCTAAACGTATCTTACGATCCTACTCGCGAGCTGTATGAGCAGTACAACAAAGCATTCGCTGCTTATTGGAAGCTGAAAGCGAACCAGAAGGTAACGATTAAACAATCGCATGGCGGTTCAGGCGCACAAGCTCGGGCTGTTATTGACGGATTGGGTGCGGATGTGGTAACGCTGGCACTTGCTTATGACATTAATGCCATCGAGAAAACCGGTCTCATCAATGACGGCTGGGAGAAGCGCTTCGCCCACAACAGTTCTCCCTACACTTCGACGATCGTCTTCCTCGTTCGCAAGGGCAACCCTAAGAAAATTAAAGACTGGAACGATCTCATTAAGAAAGATGTATCCGTAATTACCCCGAATCCGAAGACAAGCGGCGGCGCACGCTGGAATTTCCTGGCTGCATGGGCCTATGCCTTGAAACAAAACAGCCATAGTGAAGCCAAAGCGGCAGATTTCGTTACGAAACTGTTCAAAAATGTACCTGTTCTTGACTCCGGTGCACGTGGTTCAACAACAACCTTTGTAAAACGCGGCATTGGCGATGTGCTGCTGGCTTGGGAGAATGAAGCTTTCCTTGCACTCAAGGAGCATGGCAAAGATTTTCAAATCGTAACGCCTTCTTACAGTATTTTGGCTGAGCCTCCGGTTGCTGTCGTGAACAAAAACGTAGAAAAGCACGGTACACGCGATGTGGCCAAAGCGTACATCGACTACTTGTACACCGAAGCAGGACAGCGGATCGTCGCTCAAAACTTCTATCGTCCTACAAACCTGAAGATTGCAGCCGAATATACGAAGAAATTTTCTAAAGTTGAACTGACGAACATTCAAGCATTCGGCGGCTGGAACAAGGCCCAAGCTAAATTCTTCGCTGACGGTGCAATCTTCGACGATATTTACGACAAATAAACTAGCAAAACACCAAAAAGCCTGGGTCTTATGCCCCAGGCTTTTTTGATAGGAAGTGAACGATTATGATTTATTTACCGCGTTTATTATGCCCTGTGACAAACACCGTCTCGACATAAGGTCTGATGCGATCCATGAGACGCTGCCCTTTATGCAGTTCATCGCCATCTTTATTCGTGAAGCTAAAATGCTTCTCAAGTGCTTCTAAGCCATAATTAGAGGTATAAAAAGTAGGCTTGCGATTCATACGGTAGTTCAATATGGCACCCAGCACATGATCCCGCACCCACGGATTCAAATTCTCCGCCCCGACATCATCGAAGATGAGCAGATCCGTCTCTTTGAGCAGATCCACCGTCTCTTTGAGCTTGCCCTGCTCATGCATAAGCGATTTGAGATCCTCCACGAAATCCGGCATATATACGATTGCCCCTGTAAACCCTGCCTTCGCAAGCTCATGAAGCATGTAGCACATAAGAAAGGTTTTCCCGGTTCCGAACGATCCCGCGAGGTAGAGCCCTTCCTTCTGAAGTCCCTGCTCCTTCGTTCTGCCAATATAATTAAGCACCTGACCGACAGCTTTCATCCGCTCCAGATCCTTGGATACGATCTCATCGGCGGAATACCCTTGAGAGAGAGCCCGCTCATCGACATAGAAGCTGCGGACACGGCTGCGGATTTGTTCTTCACTCTGGCGGGCCAGCAGCTTCTTGCAGGTTACTTTACGATCCGTCATTTGTACGCGCCCGCCTACAGTCTCACAATGGAGCAGTGTGTAGTGACCCTCATAATCATTCGGACAACGATCGAGCCCGGGACAGTTCGTACAGTTCTTGTATTCCTTCGTGTATTGATAAACCCGGTTCAGGTTCAGCCGGATTGTCCCATTATCCAGTTCAGGATATTTGGATCGCAGTCCTTCTACAAGCGGGTCTGCAAGCAGGTCAGCCATCAGCCGCTCCGCCTGCTGAAGCGCATTATTACCGTTTGGAAGCTGTTTAAGCATATCGCCCAGCGACTCCATTGCCATTGTTGAATCACCTCAAATCACGTTGATTTCCCATCCAATTTACGGGCCATCCTGCGTATTTCCTCCATCTCCTCCTGCGATAGCGCTGAACCGCCAGGTGAGTCTTGAATGATGGAAATGGATGGCTTACGGCTCGTCCCGCTGCGCGCGCCTCTGGTTGAGCCGCTTCTTGGAGCACTGCTGCTGCCCGTACCTGCACCGCTATCGCGGCGGCGGTCCTTGTCCTGTTCGAGCTTCACCTGTTCTCTGACGTAGCTGACCGCTTTCTCAAACGAATCGATCTGCTTCATAAGCATATTAGATGCAACGGCATCAATGTACGTCTTTGTAACGCGCTGCGCATCATTGAGTCCAAGTACATAATGAATAAGGACATTGATAACGGAACCCTGCAGCCGGTAATTAAGATCGATGACTTCAAAGACCCGGATGATCCATTCCGGTACCGCTCCAGGGAAAAACCTCGCTATAAACCGCGTATGCGGTTCGTTTCGCATCAGCATATTATATTGATGAATGTCGCACCGGGCAGCAAGCTGGGTCGGCACTTCCATGTAATATTCAACTTGAACCGCCACTTCATCAGGCATTTCATCGCTGGAAGCGTCGCTCTGCCTGTCGTTTCCGGTGCTTTCCTGCACCGCTGCCGTCCGGCCGAACACCCGCTGGCGTTCATCGCTGCGTTTACGGTCCTGGCGGTACATTTGGTTCGCCCTAAGCTGCAGTTCGTCCATGATAAGCTCGCCATTATTCGTAAATACATGATCCTCGTCCAGCAGCCTGCACAAATCAACCACGGTCAAACCATATTTGTAAGCGACATAGTTTAGTTGAGCCAGCTGCTCTTCATTCCCGCGCAGCCTCTCCACATGACGTCTGTTCGCAGAATTACGCGGAAACCGTATTATAATTTCACCATATTGAATGCCTGCCGTCTCATACTGAGGCTTAGGCTGGGCTGCTCTGGTCGGAGCCACCTCGGTAAGCGCCTGTTCAAGCTCCAGATCAATGCTCTGCGTATTTAGTCTAAAAATATCATAGAAAGGAACAGTAATATTCTCCTTCACGAGCTCTGCTCCGGCTAATTCATCCGCTTCCTTGGCGTAGAAGGATTCGCGCAGTGCAATAACCGAATGTTTCCCTACTTTGTCACGCAGGAGCAGCGTTAAATGCGGGCTTCCAAAAAACTCATCGGGGGTGAGCGGTTTAACCAGCTCGTATTCATAGATCACATCATCGCTATCCGCTATGCCAAGCCGTGATACTTGAAGCAGACCGACCGCTTCAAGGCGTGAGGCGTGAAGCACCAGCTCCTGCCTGCCCTTTTCATTCATATCCAGCCCTAAACCCAGGAACAGCTTGCGCTGCGGTTCAAGAGGAGAATAGCCTACTCGGTCATCAGCAACCTGCTGATAGAGCTGCTGATAGAGGCCGGCTGCAAATGCACCGATCATCGGTTGATAGATGAGACCGAGCATTTTACGATCCACTGCACTTAGCGAATAATCGCGAAAGATGTAATATCGATGATGCTCCGTAAATTGATGCAAGTTACCAATCCGCATCCTATCGACTCCATCCGTTTCAACTTGTTCTACTAGTTTAACATAAAAGAAGACTCTTTTAGAGGCGCGAAAAAAAGAAAATTCCCCCGAATGAGGGAACTTTCCAGGTAGGCAATTTTTTTTCATTACCGCAGCTCTTGGGCTCCTATTCCATTCATTCCATCCTGAACACCATGACTTACGAGCTCTTCAAGCAGCTGCTGCCGCTCTTCATAGGTATCCGCCATCTCCGGCTGCTCCTGCTTAGCCATCCACTGCTTAATGACCATCGCGGTCTTGATGGGCTCATCTGTTAGCAGCTGACGGCTCGCACGCTGCACGCCATAAAGCTCCGCATTCGGCAGATGACGATAGAGCTGCTCGGCGTAATCCCTGCTTATCTTATCGGCCGTACCATAAACTAACAGCATGGGATGTTTAATCTGGCTAAGCTCCCGATTAAAGGAGGCATTTAAACAAGCTGATGCGTATTCCCGCCATTTGACTGAATCTCCTTGCAGCGCATCTTCACTCAAGACCGCATAAGAAGCTTTATTCTGTACCTCTTGGCGGACCGCACGCTTCACAATTGTTTCCTTGGCTTTCAGAGCGCTCGATATAAAGGAAGCTTGAAGATTGGATCGCGTTAGGATATCACGGTATTCAGCCATCCCCGAGATCAGTATGCCCCCGCTGAACCGCTCCGGGTAAGCAAGTAAGGCTGCAAGTACCGGGAATGAGCCTGCCCCGTATCCGCAGAGATACGCTTTCTTAATGTTCAATTCGTCGAGCAGCTGTCTGGTATCTTCAGCAATCATCGCATGTGTTAGCGTACCGTGACCTTCTTCGCTGCTGCCATGTCCGCGTATATCCAAGGAGAGAATATGATGATCTTCCTCAAGTTCCCTGCCGAGCGTATCAAACAATTGACCCGTGATACATGGCGGGTGTAGGCATACGATTGCCGATTGACCCGCACCTTGTTCCCGATAATGGATGGACACATCCTCAATATGAAAAAACGGCACCCTGCAACACCTCGGATTTTTATCCTTAGTATGGCCGTACCGCCCACTTTTTCATGATTAGAACATTTTGTAACCTCCGCGGCGAAGCAGGCGGATCGTGTAACCGCTGATATAAGCTCCGATAAGCGCGCCGATTGCAGGTAAAATATCGACAAAGGTAAACTCGCCGAAGTTACCGGCAAACGATTTGGTATGATCCCACGTCTGCCAAATGAATATCGGGAGCAGGATGATAATGAACAAATAAATCGGAAACCATGTTGTTTTGAGAAGCATATTTAGTATAAACCCGATTCCGAACATCATAACGAAGAACAAAACCGTCGCAATGATAAGCTGCAGGAAATCAACATCTGAATGCATACCGTTTCGTATTCCCCTTTCACTACGATTAGTGTAGTAGATGCCCGCTTGGAAGTCAATTTCATTTGCCATGTTGTCACAAGTCCGTCATTTGCTCTCCTTTGGATCGTTACGATACAATAGTGACGACAAGTAAATGATAAGGGAGAGATCATCATGAGTGAAGCGGCACAAACGCTGGAAGGCTGGTACGCTCTGCACGATTTCCGTTCCATCGACTGGACGGCTTGGAGACTCGCAGACGCCAAGGATCGCAATACCGCTCTGGACGAGCTTCAATCCTTTTTAAAAGAGTGGCAGGCTGTTGAAGAAGCCGGTAACGGAAGTACGGCCTTTTATTCAATCGTCGGTCAGAAAGCTGATTTTGTATTCATGCATCTGCGTGAAACTTTGGAAGAGCTGAATGCCATCGAGACTGCCTTCAACAAAACAACGTTCGCCCAGTACACGATTCCTGCTCATTCTTATGTAAGCATCGTCGAGCTGAGCAACTACATGGCACCGCCGGGAACAGACCCGATGCAGAATCCGGATATTATCGCTCGCCTTAAGCCTGTTCTGCCGAAGTGGGATCATATCTGCTTCTATCCGATGAACAAGCGCCGTGAGGGCAATGACAACTGGTATATGCTGAGCATGGATGAGCGTAAAACGATGATGCGCAGTCACGGTATGATCGGCCGGGGATATGCGGGTAAAGTGAAACAAATCATTACCGGATCTGTCGGTTTCGACAACTGGGAGTGGGGTGTAACCCTCTTCGCTAACGATGCCCTTCAGTTCAAAAAACTGGTTTATGAAATGAGATTCGATGAAGTCAGCGCCCGTTTTGGTGAATTCGGTGAATTCTATGTGGGCAATATCCTTACAGAAGAGAAGCTCGGACAGCTGCTCAGCCTGTAAAATAAAAAGCGGTTGAAGCGCAGGAAAGCCTGCTCCTCAACCGCTTTTTTATTTAATCCTCATCGTCGTCCTCTTCCATCAGCCGCTTGGCTTCCAGGTAAGCTTCTGTCTGACGATCGCGTTCTCTGCCCTTTTCCTTCAACCGTTCGATTGCAGGAAGGATAAGTATGTCAACTTCCTTCTGCACCGTATAAGCCAAGTCACGGCGGTCCTGAGACTCCAGATAAGAGCCAACCTCCATCAGCGCGTTATATCTGTCCAGTTCATCGCGCGTCAAGAGTCCGCGAACCTGTACGCTGCAGTGGCGCATTATAGGAATTTCCCTTTACGAACAACGAGTGGAATTCCGCCGATAATATATAGATAACGGATGTCGATGGCTTTCTTCAGCAGCGCAGCGACGCCGCCTTTGTATTTCTTCCCGAAAGCAAGACCTACCGCTTCACCCTTACCCAAGGAAGCTACCGTGCCTTTATTCTTGAATTCAAATTTCTTCAAGGGCTGATTGCGGATGGAAGCAACCAGATTATGAGCGCAAGTAACGCCCTGCTGCATCGCGATTTGTGCTGTAGGCGGGAAAGGACGGCCTTCCGCGTTAAACATAAGCGAGTTATCGCCAACCACGTAGATGTTATCATTGCCCGGAACGCGCAGCGAATCATCCACCTTTACACGTCCGCGCATAGTTTCAATACCGGCTTCTTCAATCAGTCGGTTGCCGCGAACTCCGGCTGCCCAAATAACGGTAGCTGCTTTAATTTCTTCGCCTTCGCCGACGATAACCCCATCAGCTGTACATTCTTTAATCGCCGTCCCAATACGGAAGGTGACGCCCTTCCTCGTAAGAACCTGCATCGCGTATTCAACAAGCTCCGGATCAAAGCCCGGCAGCGCTGACGGTGCCGCTTCGATGTTGTACAGCTTGACGAGCGCTGGATCAACATCATTTTGTTTAGCCAGTTCAGGCAAACGGTCAGCCAGCTCACCGACAAACTCGATGCCTGTGAAGCCTGCCCCGCCAACTACAAAAGTAAGATAGTCCGTGCGGTGCGGTTCGCGTTTGTAACGGGCAAATTGATATTCAATATGCTCGCGAATCAGACGGACGGAATTTATGCTGCGGATGTTCATTGCATGCTCAAGCATACCTGGAATACCGAAAGTTTCTGGTTCGCCGCCCAATCCGATAACGAGATAATCATAGGAAAGTGTACCGTCTTCCAAAATGACCTTCTTATCTTGTGTACGGATTTGCACTACTGTCGATTTAACGAAATCAATTTTAAATTCGTCAATCAGCTTGGAGATGCTCACGCGTGCATTTTCTGTCTTATCCGTACCAGCTGCAGGCATGTGCAAATGTGTTGTGAAGTAGTGATAGTCATGCTTGTTTACAAGCGTGACGTCGGCTTCGTTATAGTTCAGTTCCTTTTGTAGACGAAGCGCAGTCAGAACGCCACCGTAACCGGCACCGAGTATAACAATTTTCGGTATGTTGCTCATCGCAGAATCCCATCCATTCCATATATATCTTTTTTTATTTTTACTTTGTGAAAAATTACACAATCCAAGACAAATTTTATATCTCTAGTTTGTGAACCGCGTAACGCTTTTATGTCATTCGCGCACCGTTTCGACAAAGCGTTGTTAATACCTCACATATTACAAACTTTTCACATAAAATTCAAGGGTAAAATATACGAAAAACTTTAGAACAACATCCAATTTTCTTATTTCCTATCTGCTTGTCGCAGGGATATAATGGACGAATAGATTGAACACAATTTGGAGGTGCCATCCGTGTTAAGCTCTTCAATCCCACCTGTTTCTGTCGATATCGTCATCATCGGGGGCGGCCCCGCAGGAATGTTCGCCGCGTTCTATGGCGGCATGCGCCAAGCTTCGGTTTCCGTTATCGAAAGCATGCCTGAACTCGGCGGCCAGCTTGCCGCGCTTTACCCCGAAAAATATATTTATGACGTCGCCGGATTTCCAAAAATCACTGCCGGAGAGCTGGTCGGACAGCTCAAGCAGCAGATGAGTCTTTTCAAGCCTAACATCCATCTCGAGGAAAAGGTCCTCAAGGTCATCAAGCATGATGAACGCTCGTTTGAAATCATCACCGACAAAGGCCGCCACTTGGCAAAAGCAGTCATTGTTACAGCAGGAGTCGGCGCGTTTGAACCCCGCCGTCTGGAACTTCCGGAAGCAGCTGCTTTCGAGAAGCATAATTTGCATTACTTCATTAATGATTTGAATCATTTCATCGGACAGCATGTCCTCATTAGCGGTGGCGGGGACTCTGCTGTGGACTGGGCGCTTATGCTTGAGCCGATCGCTGCGAGTGTAACCCTTATTCACCGACGGGATAAATTCCGCGCACATGAGCATAGCGTCGAGAATTTGATGAATTCGAAGGTAACGATTCTTACTCCGTATGAAATAACTTCCCTTCAGGGGAATGAACGGATCGAATCCGTTATTCTGCAGGACGTCAAAACGAAAGAGACCAGAGAGCTCTCTGTTGATGCTGTGATCGTTAACTTCGGATTCGTGTCTTCACTGGGTCCGATCGCCGATTGGGGCATTGCGATTGACAATGGATCCATTCTAGTCGATTCTCGGATGGAAACGAACATTTCGGGTATTTTTGCCGCTGGTGATATCACAACCTACCCGGGTAAACTGAAGCTGATAGCCGTCGGTTTTGGCGAAGCTCCAACTGCGATCAACAATGCGAAGGTATATCTGGACCCAACGGCTAAACTGTCGCCTGGACACAGCAGTAACATGAAGATGTAAGGCGTGGATGAATGTACATTTCCGCGCGATTGATTTGTATTTGATACAAATGAGGGTATCCTATTCTTTAGCCTAAAGAAAGCCGCTTCCATGCGGTACAGGCAAAAGGAGGATACCCTTTATGTTATGTCCCATTTGTAATGGATTCGAGCAGATCGCAGCAGCATGTCCTTCATGTTCGGCAGTGATGAATGACTATGGCCGAACCGACGATTTCACTGCTCCTTATGCACCTTACCAGCCCTTTTCGGATCCGGGTGCAGAAGCGACCAACAATAGGGGGACGATGGCTTCGGATTTACGTTCAGAACTTAGCTGCAGACATGTCATTTATTGTCCAAATTGTGCGAAAACCTACGAAGCAGCTGTTACAAAATGGCTTTGATGGAATAAGATCAGAAGCTGTATGGTGCATTAAGCTGTAATACGTTCAAGATCGGGATTAAGCTCCCTGCGAATCATTTCCGCGCTTAGTAATTGGATGAAATCCGGCTCTAGATCGAACAGAATCGCCGAATGATAGGCATCAATGAGAAGTTCATCAGACAGCACTTCCATCTCCTCACACTCCCTTCCTTTTTATTCCTGTTCATCTTAGCATGTCTTTTTTTGGAGAACAAGCGTTCCGATTATCCACAATTGAATGTGGACAGCATGTGTGTAACATGTGGGTAATCGTCGAATAAACAGGAATATCAAAGAGGATAGTGTGGATACCTTTATACACAACCCATATGTTTACAAATCCAATAAAAAACTTTGATAGCACTCTCTGAACCTATCAACCAAATATATTAAGCCCCTCCATCATCTTGTTCCCAATTACTGAGGACGCGTATTCACTTCGAAAATCCATATCTTCCCGCTCTTATCAATCCCGTAATCGAAGCCTAACTGACCGATCCCCGGGAATTTGCTTTCCAGCAATTGTGTCGACAATCGGGTTAAGAAGCGCATTTGCTGTTTTTTCGAAGATACAGCAGCCGCGGAGATCGATCGGCGAATCCCCTCAGAGCCCGAAAGCATCGTGCCGCCGCGGCATAAATTCGTTACGAATAGACCCGGTCTAGCCAGTCTTCCCACTATAGCCGTAATGACCCATCTTCCATCAGCCTGCTTGACATGCTTCACCCGGTAATCGATAGGCCTGCCTTGTATGGTTGCCAGACGTATGCCTTTTTGAATCAAATACCGGCGTCCATTACGCATCGCATTCAAAGATTGATAGAACGCATCAAAGGATACGAAATGCCTGGTTTTGGAGTAATACGTATGATTGTAACCGCTGCTTTGCTTCGTAACCTTAATCACACCATGACCGCCGGCACCGCAGACCGGTTTAATAACAACCATACTGTGAGAAGCAAGCATATTCCTCAAATTACCCTTCGTAAATATCCGCGTCGGCGGTATATGCGGTGCAATTTGCGAATTTGAGAGCAGCACCGCAGTTTTCGCCCATTTGCTGGCCAGCTGCCTTCCCTGTCCATTACCCATTATCAGTCTTCCCCTTTCATTCAATCCTACCATTTAATATATGCCTCAAAGATATCTGTCTCTTGGATGATTGAAGGGGTTAACTCGCCTGATTTAATAGCCTGATAGAGGAAATCCACTCTTGTCTTCGTCATATGTCCAGTGCTTGAAGTCACTACAAAAGTCATGACCTGCGGTGAAAAATGATGACTGTCCCGGATAAAGCTTTCTCGTATAATAGAAGAAGACAATGAACGGATCAGGATCAGAATAGGAGCCAAGAAGACATGACCATAAAAATTATCATCGCCGACGATCAAACCTTAATGCGCGATGGGCTTCAGACGATCGTTCAGTTAGAGGATGACATGACGGTTATGGCAACAGCAGAGAACGGATCAGAGGCGTATAAGCTCGTTCGTCAGCACAGCCCCGACCTTGTTCTGATGGATATTCGAATGCCCGTCATGGACGGGATCGAAAGTACCCGATTAATCAGGCAGCATTTTCCGAATACGCTTGTCCTTGTTTTGACAACTTTTGCAGATGATGAGTATATCGTTGATGCGATGGTTAGCGGCGCTTGCGGATTTCTGCTCAAGGATATGCCCGGGGATAAACTGCTGCAAGCCATTCGCGATGCTGTGAAGGGTGAGATGATGATGCCCGCTCCGATTGCAGCCAAACTAGCCAAACGCATTTCGTCGTTATCTGAACGACAATCGCCTCGTCTCCAAGCCGCCCGGGACGGACAGCCCAGCAGCAGCAGAGGGAAGAATCACGTCGACGGCGTGCGGTTCACTGAGCGGGAGAAAACAGTCATTGCGCTAATGATCGAGGGCAGAACCAATCGGGATATTGCCGGAAAGCTGTTCATGAGTGAAGGAACCGTTAAAAATTACATCAGTACCATCTACGATAAAATCGGTACGAATGACCGGACGCAAGCAGTTCTCCTGCTGAAGGAGAGCTTATATTGAACCTTGCCAATTGGCCCAAACGGCTTCGACTTCCTTTTATCATGATCCTGCTGATGTCGGTTCTAGGCCTTGTCGCAATTGCCAAGATGCATTTCTACAAGGACGAATATATCGCCAATCCCGTCTCCGGGAAGAACATGCTGATCGCCAAAGCGCCAACTTCCCCGGGTGAAGGAGGAGGCGGCATGTCGCAGAATCTACACTGGGGCAAGGTGAGAGAAATTGTTCCCGCATATGACGGTATGCTTCCCGCAGGCTCCTATTGGCTCAAAATGACGCTCAACGGTGGAAATTGGAATCCCGCTCCCTCGTTATATCTATATAATATCGTCTACTTCCGCCTTTACCTGGACAACAAGGAGCTTTACCGCTTCGATGCCGATACCCATCCTGCTTACGTCAACGGGTCCTATAATTGGCATCTGATTCCGATCAACCAGGCTTCTCGGGGTAAAGAATTGATGATCTGGATGACCAGCGATGGACGGGATTTATTTTTGCCCTCCGTTATTGTAGAGCAGCCGGAGCATTTATATCAAACCTTATTCAAATTGGAGATCAGCAACTATTTGCTGGCTGCTTTGTTTTTCTTTTGCGGTACGGCTGCTGCCTTTTTCTATATCCTGCGAAGGGAACGGGCGCATCTGTACCTGATGTTCTTCACGATCGCTGCCGGTTACTCGTCATTCGTACGAAATCATTCCTTTCAATTATTAATTGATAATACCTGGTATGCCTATCTGCATGATATTTCACTGCCATTTTGCGTATATGCATTTGTAGGGATACTAGAGCATTTGTTTCCAGAGCTTTATCCAAGAACGCACCGGTGGCTGCGATGGCTTCTGCTTGCTTTCTCTGCTTTATGCGCGCTCTCCTCCCTAACATCGCCGCACTGGTACTATGCCTTGTTTTATACCTTCTTCCCGCCTCTGTTCTTCGTCTCGTTCGCTGTGGTTACACATACCATTTATCGGGCTTATCGAAGATATGACGGCGTTGAGACAAGCTGGGTCATGGCAGGGTTCGCACTTGTGACGTTAAACGCACTGATCCATTTATTAGGAACGACTTTTGCATCCGTCTATTTCTTCCTGATAAAATGGTTCCCTCCTCTGCTCTATTGGGATCATAGTCTGCTCTTCTGGAGTATTTTTCTGCTCATGTTATGCTTTATTCGCGTCATCTACGCCCGGTATGAGACGGTTAACCAGCAGCTCGAAATCTTTAACCGTTCACTCGAAGAAATGGTCAGCCAGCGGACGCTGGAGCTTAACAAAGCGCATATCCAGCTTACGGATTCCTTGCGCGATTCCTCTGAAGCGATGGCAGCGACTCTTGTGATGGAGGAAAGACAGAGGATCGCCTATACGATCCATGATACCGTCGGCCATACGCTGACAGCCTCGATCGTTCAGATGGAAGCGGCCAAACGGCTTCTCGAAAAGGATGCGGATCTTGCCCGCAGCAAATTTGATGCTTCCCAGCAGCTTGTCCGCAAGGGATTAGATGAAATTCGCGGCTCCGTTAGGCTGCTGCAGGAGGATCCGGCTGATTATAATTTATCTGCGGCGATTGAAGGACTAATCTTTCAGACCATCGCGGCTACAGGGGTGGAGATCATCAGCCATTTTGACGAGCTCCCGGAAATACTGACCATTTTACAAAAAAGAGTGCTGTATCATGCGCTTCAGGAGGGATTAACGAATGGCATACGGCATGGAGGCTGCAGCCAATTCACGTTCAATCTCGCAGCTGATGACCGGGCCCTCACCTTCCGGCTCAGTAACAACGGGGCTCCCTATAGTAAAGCGGAATTCGGTTTTGGACTTAAAGCGATGGAGGAGCGCGTACGGCAGCTGGGCGGTCTTTTGAAGATAGAGCCGGATGGAACAGGCACTGTATTATCCCTCGTGCTCCCTCTTAGACAGGGATGAGAATCCCGCTCTTTCTAAGCAGGATGACAGGCACACTTGCCGGTGTTCGTAAGCCAAGAAATCCCTCTTCGATGAGATGCCGTGATGGGTTGATTGGACCCAAGCATCTGTTGAAGAGGGATTTATTTTTAGAACTATTTGACGATGAAGTGCACCTGGGTTCCATTCTCGTATTTCTCCAGCTGATTGCTGACCCAAGAACCGGCCCCGCGATTATCCGAGGGGCT
The DNA here is from genome assembly GCF_042656405.1 of Paenibacillus solisilvae. NCBI lineage: Bacteria > Bacillati > Bacillota > Bacilli > Caryophanales > Paenibacillaceae > Paenibacillus > Paenibacillus solisilvae. The sequence continues at coordinate 83,205 of NZ_JBHSOW010000096.1, forward strand.
TATGTATTCGATATCGGCACCAAAGCCGCCTTCCGCACACATCGCCATCGGCCACTCATCGCGATCATAGCCCTTCTTGGTCGGAATGCCCTTGAGAGATTCTTTACGATTCTCATCTGCTTCATCACGGTCAATCGTACAGACCGCCGACTCTCCTGATGCAATCGCATCCTTGATATGCTTGCCGGTCTCAGGGAACCGGTCTTCAGGGAAGAGCAGTGTAATTTGGCTGGAAGAATCGACTGAAACGGGCTGCTGCACGTGATCCGGCTGATCCGGCTGCTGAAGCTTCTGATATCCGATAATGAGTAGGATGACAATAATAATAAGTAGAGAAATCATCTTTCTGTTCACCCTGTTCTGACACCCCCTGATGTAAATGACATTCCAAATTGTAGCACAGGGGTGCTCTTATGAACAGAATGCAGAGCAGAATGAACCGTTTATTATAGATGCTGCTTGATTAGGAGGACGGCGTTTCCTGCTTCACTCCCGTGTAATTGATGTTCTTCCCGTAGAAAATCTCGTCCATTTCCCATTTCACGCTCTCTGTAATATCCTGCTGCTCCGCGTCGGAAAGCTTGTCCTTCGTATAACCGAACAAATAATTGTTCAGATCAAATTCCCTAAGCTTACATTTGGTATGGAAGATGTTCTCTTGATAGACATTGACATCAATCATATGATATTGATCCTTGATATCCTGCGGAATGTAGTTCTGAATCGAGCTGATATCATGATCAATAAATAGCTTGTGACCATTAATATCTCTTGTGAAGCCTCTAACCCGGTAATCCATCGTCATGATGTCTGTATCAAACGAACGAATCAAATAGTGGAGCGCTTTAAGCGGTGAAATCTCCCCGCATGTGGACACGTCAATATCGGCTCTAAACGTGCTTATCCCCTCGTCCGGATGGTATTCCGGATACGTATGGACGGTGATGTGGCTTTTGTCCAAATGCATCAGCACCTTGCCTGGGATCGGTCCCGGCGATTCATCGAAGGATTCCGCCTCTGCACCGGCTACCGGCCCCTCGGATACCAGCATCGTCACACTTGCCCCTTGAGGATCATAATCCTGTTTGGCAATATTGAGCACATGCGCACCGATTATATCGGACACTGTTGTTAAAATATTCGTTAGACGTTCTGCATTGTACTGTTCATCTATATATTCAATATAAGCTTCCCGCTCTTCTTTGGTTCTCGTGAAGCAAATATCGTACATGTTGAAGCTTAATGATTTCGTCAGATTGTTAAAACCATGCAAAGTAATACGCTGCTCTGGCGTTAATTTCATCCTTCTCTTCCCCCTCCGGTGTTGTCCAATCCTTGTAATATTTCCTTTTTCAAAACTGATAATTCCTCATCTTTCATTAAACATCTTTGCCGATCTCGTACCCTCAGCCCCGGAAGCCAAATTATATCATGGAAGTATCATTGAGTTTCAGCAGAATTATTAATTGCATTTTCAAAAAATAATCTGAATGGAACATTTCTCCCTGCGCATGCGTCAATTGAAAGAGGCAATCGGGGAAGGTGAGAGTCATGATTATTTGGATAAACGGTTCATTTGGAGCTGGTAAAACGCAAACCTCATTTGAGCTGCACCGAAGATTGCCGGATTCCTATGTATATGATCCCGAAAATGCAGGCTATTTTATAAGAAAAAACATCCCTAAAGAAACCTTAAGGAGCGAAGTGTCAACCATTTCACTTTGATGGCTTCCAGGGAGAAGATTCTGCATCGATTGCGTTCGAGGGGAGATCAGGCTGATTCATGGGCTGCACAACAGATCGACCGCTGTTTGGAAGGTCTGTCTAATGAAGTGTTCAAGCTGCATCTTCATACGGATAACATGCCGATAGAGGCCGTCGTTCAACTCATTGCCGCGCAGCTGCACCTATCCTTGCTGCCTGATAACAGAAGCATGCTTTGAAAACAACTCGACCGATTACGAACACAACTCAGACATATCATTTTTTCAATAACATTTAATAGAGAAGTTGTACTTATTTGCAGAAAGGGGACGAGCTTGGTTCAAACGGGGATTAGCTTGATCTCCCTCGTAGGGAGGTCTGCTTGGCTTATGATTTGGGGGCGGGCGGAGCCGAAGAAATAGATCATTTCACAATTAACAATATGTGAGCGTTATTTAGCCTTCCAGATCGGATTGTGGCGCCCCAAAGTAACTTAGCGGAATCTCGACCTCTTCAACGACAACATCCTTGATGCTTGTATCTCTATCAAACTTCCAAGCCTCGTAATAATCCTTTTCCATATAGGCTTTCACATGAAACCGGCCAATTTTAAAGGACACTTTAAATCCAATAAATTTATCATTGCTTAACATTTGTATTTGATGTCCTCCTTGAAGCTTATGCTAAAATTTATCAGTTGTAGAAAGCTCTTACACTGTCACAGTATACATACATTTCGGCACTTTTTCCAGATTTACTTCATCCCAATAATTCAAGTAACTACTCTATATGCGATTTCCTTTTCTTTTGCTATACACAAAAGACTGTCTGCACGTATAATGGGCCACATACATGTTCCGCAGACTTTTACTTTAGGAGGTCATTATGGTAATCTCGCTTGTTTTCATATTCATTTCAGGCATTATTTAAGCGGTACTAGGAATTCCAGTCATCGGTGGACTCATTGTAATCGGTACCTCATGGTCGATACTTGGATTTATGTTCATCCTTCACCTTATCACGCTAATTTTATGCGTTCGAAGCAAGCACAAGGTAACCGGAAGTATTCTTGGCTTGGCTGCGTCTATTTTCGGCTGGATTCCATTTCTCGGTATGATCATGCATATACTCACGGCTGTATTCTTATTAATTGCTGCAGCTAAAACTAGAAGAGCGTAAAATGCTGATTTCAGCAGCTCGCCGCAATCCTTCAACTGTGCGAGCTTTACATGTTTTTTCACACAAAAAAAGAACGACCTCTCGCAGCGATATTAGCGCTCTAATATCGTTTACAAGAGGTCGTTCACTTCTAGCTCAAACGATTAACACTCCCCGGCTGCAGCCGGTTTGCCTGCATCCGCAGCCGTACGGAAGCTCGATCCGCAGCCGCATGTAGCGGAAGCGTTCGGGTTATTGATGGTGAAGCCGCCGCCCATGGCGGATTCCTTGAAGTCGATTTCGAGGCCGTTCAGGTATTTGATGCTGTCTGTATCGACAACAACTTTAAGACCGTTAAGCTCAAGCGCCTTATCGTTCTCATGCTGCTCATCATCAAAGCCCATTCCGTATGAAAAACCGCTGCAGCCGCCTTCCTTCACACCAATCCGCAAGAACAAATTCGGCGTGTCCTCAGACTCCAGCATTTCTTTTATTTTCTCATTGGCAGATTCGCTAATGTTGATCATTTTCGTTTCCCTCCTAAGTTTTACAATGTAAAACAAGTCCTAACCGCAATCTAAAGACTTCTGAGTTACTTACTTTTATTATACTCCACCTTGTCAATGGTCTCAATACACTCTTGTGTCCTACCAAGGCAAAATAAACATGAGGATGGCAAAGAAATGAAGAACAGACCCGGCTAGAACAAAAACATGCCAAACCGCATGATGATAAGGAAAGCTCCGCCACATATAGAATACGGTTCCTACAGTATAAAATAAGCCGCCGGCGATTAATAGGTGCAGGCCGTGAGGCGCAAGATGTGCGCTAAGCGGGCCCCAGGCAAATACAATCAGCCAGCCCATCAGAATATAGAGAATGGTTGACGTGAACAGAAACTTTGATGCGAAGAAAGCCTTGAAGACTACGCCGCAAACCGCGATTCCCCAAACAATACCGAATAAAGTCCACCCTGCCGCACCTTGAACCATATGAAGAAGAATCGGCGTGTACGTACCCGCAATAAATAAGTAAATGCAGGAGTGATCCATAATTTCAAAGACTCGCTTTGCTTTGCCCTCCGGAAAACTGTGCACCAAGGTTGAACTGATGTATAGGAGCAGCATCATCGTTCCATAGATCGTAAAGCTGACGACATGAGAAGCATCGCTCTTGATTGCAGCGAATACAATGAGCAGCACCAGTGCAGCCACACTGAGCACCGCGCCAATTCCATGTGTCACCGCATTGGCTACTTCTTCTCTGCGTGAATAGGTGTGTGTATTGGCCATCTTTCACCTCGCTTGCTGACGAGCCTTGGAAGGCCGCCATTTTCTTCTATTGTACCGCAAATCCATATGTTTCAAAAGGCGCACAGCAGTCGCTGGATCGTTCATCCATAATCACTGGCTGGAGTTTACTTGTCTTTAATAGTTGCCGCTCTCCGTGCAGAGGTTTATAATAAGGTCAGTTCATCAATGTGGTCGGCCATTACAGAGCGAGTAAGTTACTTTTTTCACAAAGTACAGGTCGATTGCTATTTTCACGTATTTCGGCTGTATTAGTCACATGCGTCACACGTCACAACATTATATTAAATCCGGACCTATAACAAAGTGCCCGGCGGACTAGGAGGAAGCCGTCATGAACATCGCAATTCCCACAGAAGACAAGCAAATGCAGCTGATCGTAGAGAAAGTTCGTTCGGGGCAGCGATTAACCCAGGAAGATGGTGAGTTCCTGTATCGTTCCGATGACCTGCTCACAATCGGACAGATGGCCAATGAGGCTAATCTGAAGAAGAACGGACGCAAAGTTTATTTTATCGAGAACATGAGTTTATATTTCACCAATGTTTGTGAAGCTCACTGTGCCTTCTGCAATTTCCGTAAGGACCAAGGCGAAGAAGGCTCTTACACGTTGTCAGGTGAAGAAATGATTGCCTATGTGGAGCAGCATATCCACCCGGATGTCCGCGAGTTCCATATCGTTGGCGGGCATAACCCGCATGTGCCTTTTCAATACTACGTCGATTCGTTAAAAGCGTTGCATGAAAAATATCCGCAAGTTGCGCTTAAAGCTTACACAGCAGCAGAAATTGATTTCTTCTCCCGTATTAGCGGCCTTACTTACAAAGAGATCATTCAAGAACTTATGAAGGCTGGCCTGCAAAGCCTTACCGGCGGCGGGGCAGAAATTCTGTCCGATGAATACCGTAAAAAAATGCGCGTCGACAAAGCGGATGTCTCCCAGTACCTGGAGGTTCATCGCACGGCGCATAATTTGGGGCTTCGCACCCATACAACGATGCTTTACGGATCTGTGGAGAAACATGCGGACCGCATTCATCACATGGTGCAAATTCGCGAGCTTCAGGATGAGACGAACGGGTTTCAGGTCTTTATTCCCCTTTCCATGCAGCCAATCAGTCCTAAAGCCGGCATACGCCGCCGTAACTCTGCATTCGAAGATCTCAAAACGATCGCGATCAGCCGCCTAATGCTTGATAATTTCCAACACATCAAAGCCTATTTCATTAACATCGGCACCCAACTGACGCAGGTTTCCCTGACAATGGGCGCGTCAGACGTTCACGGGACGATGGTTAAAGAGCGGATCAGCCACTCTGCAGGTGCGTTAACACCAGATGGAATTACTCGCGAAGACTTGGTTTGGCTCATTAAAGGTGCAGGCCGCATTCCTGTAGAACGCGATACCTTCTATAATGAAGTTAAGGTTTACGAATAAGAAGGTTTTGCCTCTTCAGCAAGCAACATCACCCATGATGGCTGAAGGGGTTTTCGCGCATACTACTCCATATAACAACAGCAATGATTTAAACGCATAAGAAGGTTGGGATTGTCCATGAAAAGATTTGTGATTCTCGGTGGAGGTTATGGGGGGCTAACAGTTGCACAGCAGCTGCTGGAAGGAGATCTTCCTGAAAATACCATAATTGTACTCATTGATCGAATGCCTTTTCAAGGTTTGAAGACGGAATATTATTCCTTAGTTGCGGGAACGGCTGCAGATATCGATTTAAGAGTTGCATTTCCTTCCGATCCGCGTCTCATTGTGACATATGGCGAAGTCACGGATGTTGACCTTGATGCCAAACAAGTTATTATTGCGGGACAAGAGCCGCTTGAGTATGAATGGCTTGTTGTTGCGCTTGGCTGTACAGATAAGTATCACGGCATCGAAGGAGCCGAGCTGTATTCCAACAGCATTCAAACGTTCTCTGGCAGCCGTAAAACCTATCAAGCCTTAAATGATGTAAAGCCGTATGGTCAAGTCACCATTGTCGGGGGCGGGCTCAGCGGTGTTGAAGTAGCTTCGGAGCTTCGTGAGGGACGCCCGGATCTGAACATTCGTATTATCGACCGCGGACCAAGCATCCTGTCTGCTTTTCCAAACAAGCTGCAGTCGTATGTATCATCCTGGTTCATTGAGCATGAAGTGGAGATGCGAGGACATGTTTCCTTAAGCCGCCTCCAAGAAGGCGTGCTGTATGACAGCAACAATCCAAGCCATATTCTGACCGATGTGACCGTATGGACAGCTGGCATTCAGCCTGTACCGATCGTTCAGCGCATGAACCTGCCTAAGGACAATCAAGGAAGGCTCGTTATCAATGAATACCATCAGCTGCCGGATTACAACGAAGTATTCATCGTCGGTGATTGTGCATCCCTTCCCTTCTCTCCAAGCGGACAAGCTGCAGAGGCACAGGGCAAGCAGGTAGCAGAAGTGATGCAGGCGATCTGGAGCGATAAAACACCTAAGCTTGGCAAGATTAAGCTTAAAGGCGTTCTGGGTTCTCTAGGTAAAAAGGCCGGCTTCGGGCTTATGGGCCGGACGCCGTTAATGGGCCGTGTGCCTCGTGTGCTCAAAAGCGGTGTATTGTGGATGTCGAAGCATCATTTGGGTTAGCAGAATTTGAAGCTGCTTGGCTTCCTGCTGAGCCTTGGCTCTGCAGGATTTGGAATTACAGATCATCGATGAGCCGATCCAAGGCTTCACGCTCCGCTTGCTGATTGTCAATCGCCTGCAGGATCAGCACCTCTAATTCTTCAACAGATGAAGCGGCTATAATTTGACCGTCAACCATGCCGAATGGCGCTAAGTAGCATTCACCGCAATTGCCCAGGCAGCCGTATTCAATAACATCATAATCCGGATTTTGTTCCAGCTTCTTCATCAATGTCCCCGTGCCGTGATGCATGTTGCTTGCGCAAAATTCAATAATTGGTTTTATCATTTATGATTTCTCCCGGCTATACGTGTTGATATCCATTTTCATTTGATCTACTTTGTACTATAATAGGGGAGAAAGGAGTGGATTGCAATGAGTGAACAAGTTCAAAGCTCGATGTATGATGAAGTATTGGACGTTCTCGATAAGCTGCGTCCCTTTCTACAACGCGATGGCGGTGACGTTGAGCTTGTAGACGTAGAGGATGGCATCGTAAAGCTTCGTTTGATGGGCGCTTGCGGCAGCTGCCCAAGCTCTACGATTACGCTTAAAGCAGGTATCGAACGTGCTCTGCTTGAAGAAGTTGAAGGCGTGCAAGAAGTTATGCAAGTATTCTAAACCAAGCCGTTCAATAATGGTTTAACAATAAGAGTCTTACCTCCGATTCCGACGCCTCGAGGCAGGGAATCACGGGTAAGACTCTTTTTCTGCTGTATCTTAGTTCGTTATGTAGGCAAAATATTTGTTTTGATGGGATCAAACCCGCCTGTCACATCCATAATATTGCCGGTTAAATAATCCGATTGAGGTAAGCAAAGAAAGGCAATAACGCGTGCGACATCTTCACCGCTTCCCGGGCGGCTGCTTGGCGATTCCTCATCCTGTTCACCTTGAACCTCATTTATGGTCCGCTCTTTATTCCCGCCCCTTATGTCACCTGGGCAAACCATATGAACGGTAATGCTGCTTGCAGCTTCCTCAACTGCCAATGTCTTCGTGAAAGACACCAGGCCGGTCTTTGCTGATGCATACACTGCGCGCTGGGGCCACCCTCGGCCTTCGCCCGCATGACCGAAGCCAAAATGAATAATTCGGCCCCATTTGTTCTCACGCATTCGCGGAAGCAAATGATGATCCAGCAGCATAACGCCAAGCAAATTCCCATTAAGCAATGTGATGATATCCGCTTCATCGTAATCAGCAAACAACCGTCGTTCCCGTATGAAAGGCCCTGCATTATTAATTAGAATATCAATACTGCGGTTATGCGACCAAGCCAGAGCATCTGCTGCAAGCCTTGCTACCTCATCTCGCTTGGCGATATCGGCCTGTATGGCGGTAGCTCTGACACCGAACTGCTGTATGAGGTCAGCAGCAAGATGAAGCGCTTCCTGTTCACTTGTCACATAATTGAGAACAATGTCGCAGCCCATACGGGCCAGCATAAGTGCAGTCATTTTCCCTAACCCTTTGGCACTGCCGGTTATTAAAGCCGTTCTGCCTGTTAGCTCCATTCGATCCTCCTAAACGTTTTGCGCAGCAAAACCATAAGCATTCACCCAAGTTTTACGGAGCAAAACTAACTTCGTAAGCATTCCAATATCATCACTATAGCATATTGGAATCATTTCCTCATCTGTCTGATCGCTTGCTCGAAGGTGACTTTAAGAATGTCCATAACCATGGTGAACCCATGTGCCAGATCTTCCGTTTGTTCGGCCAGATTCTCCAGTCGATGCAGCTCGCCGTAGGCTTCGTGGCTTTGCTTCAAATCATCTTGAAGCTCAGCATTCATATAATGAATCTCGGTGTTCCTCCGTTTGCGGAGTCTGGCGGTGGCCTCCTTATACTTCTCCTTGAGTGCCGTTAATGCCTGCGTAAGCTGAGGATAAGCATGCCGCTGATCCATGGTCCGCAGGACGGTAAAATAAGAAAAATGCACTTTGACCCGCTCTGTCTGCAAGCTGAAGATTTCGTTCATCAGCGTTCCCAATTTATCAAGCAGCGAAAACAATCGGATGAAAGCATTCTTGTCAAAATATACATGTCGATGATAATGAAGGAGCTCCTCCGGGGACATCTCATCCACCGATGCTGAGGTGATGAATGCAGCAAATTTTTGGGCGGCATACTGACTTTGCTCCAGCTCATCTAACGAGGCCAACAGGCCAAGGGTCCAAATTTCATATTTACGCAGTTTATGATTCTCATCCTGATTGACCGCAATTCGTTTATGCAGAAGAGCAGCAAACTGCTCCATTACTTTCATCGTCTCCAGAAGCTTACCCTCCGTCTTGCGCGGCGGTTCACCAAACATCATACGAAGCATCGTTGCTCCCCCCAAGCCATAAGCCATAACCAGCCATGTTCCCTAGAATACCCCGATATGGGCTCCCTCAAGCATGAACCAGCAAAAGCGGTTTATGCATCTACCAAAGAAGCCGTATACGCGCAGCTTCCTGCCTTGCGTATACGGCTTCAGTATCATTTAATATAGAATCAATCACACGGCGCTTGAGTTTCTGCCGGGCTGTGAATAAAGATCAACCGGTGCATCGATAAGAACCGAGCCGCCTTCCCGGCATAATGTTTCTATTCATCCGCGCAATTGGAAACTCATCCATTTCCCCGCTCTTCACGACGCCTTTTCCATGCACGAATCATCATATCCGCTAGTATAGCGAAGAACCCGGAAACAATCATATTATGCAGAATACTCGTGAAAACGAGCCAATCGGAATTGTTCAACGTGGTGGTTAGGACAGCACCGCTCAGAATTTGGCAGCAGACCAGAATGAAAGCAAGTGCTGCCGATCGGCGCAGCTCCGGAACATCCCTGCATACGCTTCTGACATGCAGCCACATGCCGACAGTAAGCAGAAACAGGACAACAGCGGCCAGCCGGTGGATAAACACATACAGCGTAGCACCCGTCAGCTCAGGCACAAACTGCCCGTTGCATAACGGCCATCCATAGCAGCCGCCTGCCGAGTCGGTATGCCGGACGAAGGCACCAATGTAAATAACCAAGTATGTGTAAACCAATGAAACCAGCAGAACCACAATAACGGACCGGGGTACAGGACCGCTCAGCTTGTCTCCTCTGCCTCCGCTGCGGATCATCCGATTAGCCCACAGCACTAAGAGCAGCGTACTTGTGAAAGCTAAGATTGAGATGCCAAAGTGCAGCGCCAATACAGCAGAAGACTGCGGCCAAACTACAGCTATTGCACCCAGTACAGCCTGAAGCACGGTAAAAAAGCCCGCGCAAGCCGCGTGTACGATTGCTTCGCGATATTGGCGATAGAAAACGATCGTCACAATAAACGTGGCGAGCACGAGCAGCCCAACTAATCCGCTTATGAGCCGATGTGAATATTCAATGAGAGATTCTACTGTATAAGCAGGAATAAATTTACCATTGCAAAGCGGAAAATCATCCCCGCATCCACGACCAGAATCTGTATTCGTTACAAGTGCGCCGGCCAGCAGCACGAGAAGCATTCCGATGCACGTCGCGAGCGCGAGCGTGCGATACCGGCTAGATATCAAAGCCATCACCCTACTTCCGGAAATAATCATTCTCAATTATAACGAACAAATTCGACAAATACCATGTTGAAAATGTGAACACGAGGACGGATCAGCCTCATGCTCCGCTGCCGCTTAAACCGAACCGGGTGCAGCCCCAATCGCACGGCTTGGCGGTGCATGCTGGCTGTCAATCACATTAGCCCTTGAATACAAAAAAAGCGCCCCCAGGCAGCCGAGGGGTCGCCTGAGGACGCATTAATACGGAAAAATTACTCCTGAAGCGCTCCTGCCACTTCAAGCGCACGATCCAGAAACTGCTCGATTTCCTCGCGAGATTTGCGCAGTTTATTCACAAACCGGACTAGCTCTTTGCCGCCTTGAAAGGCAATAAAGCTTGGGATACCGAGAATGTTCAGTTCACTGCAAAGATCCGGCAGGTCATCCCGGTCGATTTGAACAAATTGTATGCGGCCGGCATATTTGGCTTCTACATCCGGCATGAACGGATCAATGAAATGACAATCCGGACACCAGGTTGTTTTGAAGACTGCAACGGTAACCAGCGCTTGCTCGGCGACCGTCTCGCGGAACGCCTCATCTGTTTGAATAATTTGCATGAATCCATAACCTCCTATCTTTGTTGAACGTATTATAGAGCTTAAGGTTCGCGTGTAATACTCAGCATGCTGCTGTTACCATATAGCTTCTCCCAAGAAACGTTTCCGCCAATCGCCTTAGCAAAATCACGGACAGGAACATACGTTACTCCGCGAATAACAGTTGTTGGGAATGCCCACTTTACGGTTTTCCCGTCTACGACAGCTGCATTACTGTTCATCTTCAAGATAATGGTTGAAGAAGTAGCATCGTCATATACACTAATCGTACCGGGTTGCGGCAATTTAGTCAAAATAGCGCCGAAGCTTTCCGCTGTTTGGCGGAGCGGAATAAGGGTTACGCCAGACGGTGTATGGATGATCTCGCTCTGCCTCTCGCCGGAGTAGTAGGTTACAGATTGACGGGTAATATGCGCTTGATTACACAGAATTCCGTACACGACCGAATCACTGTCGAATTGACGAAGCATTTGGTAACCCTCCATGTTGAAGAGCGCCTCCGCATCGATGGCATTCTTCGTTTCAACCGGCGCCTCCGGAGTTACCGTCCCGTTGACATTAGACATTTCAGTGGTCATCTTCATCCAGATGCCCTCTATCGGGGATTGTTCTATAACATCCGCATAGCCAAAATCTTCTACATCCGATTCCCAATCTTCTGCATTCTCTTCCTTAGATGAAGCTTCAGCAGCTGCAAATTGAGGCTTGATCATCGCTTCAACGGTTGATTTGCGAATATCCAGCTTACCGTCAACGAACATATCTGCTTTGACATACGTTTGCTCATTAAAGATTTGATCGATAGTAGCTTGATCTTCCTTCTCTGCCTTCGTCATTTCGGTCTTTAACTGTGTCAGCATCTCCGTTAAGCTGTCTGCCGCTTCATTGATGGCATCAGCCTTCTGATCTTCCTCTGGAATAGATCCGAAGATACTTTCTCCACCTGCCGAGCTTGCAAGATCAGACTGGCTTTGAATAATATCAAACAGTCCCGAAAGCATGGATTTAAGTCCTTCTTTATCCGTAATAAGGGCATCGATAAAGGATTTGAACCAGGACCAAATTTGTTTGCCGTTCATTTCAGCTTGAATGTGCATTCCATTAACTGTTTCCCCGCCTACGGTAACTTGACCGGCCTTTACAGACAATCCGGTTGGATTAGGCAGGTTGTTGATTACATAGCCGCCTACCGTATCCATGAGCTGATGTCCGGCCTCAACCAAACTCTGTTCGGCTGCCGCCTGGTCTGCAGTGTTCTCCTCCGAGTCCGTATCCGCCGGATCTGCCAGCTCTTTCAGATGAAGAATGAACGGGCTTTTCGCGCCGTCCAGCTCTACGATGGCCAGCTCATCATTCATTTTGAGCGAGAAGCCGATGCTCTTCGCACCCAGATCCAGCTGACCGTTCATGGACATCTGTCCTTCGCTTGATACTTTCATACTTGATAACTGCAGTTTGATATTCGAGATAAGATCTAATAATTCCGCTTCTTCTGCTGAAATATCCTCCAGCGCATCTTCCTTCAATAGGAGCTTAAATTCCATCGTTTCATTACCCTCAAAGGATGTCACTTTAACCGCCTGCTTCAGCATTTGGTTAAAATCAATCCCGCCCACCGCCTGGCATCCCGCCACCACGATCAGCATGACCGAGAGCAGCAATAAACAGACTGCTTTCTTGCTCCATTTCCATTTTTTCAATAGAAAAAACTCCTCTCTAGGTAAAAAGACTAATGTCTATTCTACCATTAAGAGGAGTTTATTGGAAGATTATTCATTTACTAGAATCGCTCTTTGAACGAGCCGTTAAACGCATTACCGGGTTAAGCAGCTTGCGCAGAGGCCCCGGAAATTGACGCACATCATCAGGTGTAACCACCTTCAATAATACGAGTAGTGCAACGTATAACCCAAGTGACACCATTCCCGCTGCTGCAGCCGACAAGAAGAAGACTGCCCTTGCAGGCAGGTCACCGAGCCAGCCCCGCACAAGCCCATCGATCAACCAGCCTGCAGCTGCCGAAATGACGATTGTCACCCCATATCCGAACCAACGCGTACCTAGAACGGAAAGGCTGACTTCCTTGCGGATCACCCGCAAATTGAGCGATGCAATCGTCAAGAAACAGAGTGTAGAGGCTATGATTAGTCCGTATACGCCTAAGAATGGAGCCAGCAGCAAGCTGGCAATCACTTTTACAACCAGACCGATAATCGTATGGCGCATCGGAATTCTTGTCTTGCCAAGCCCGAATAGAATCGAATTGCTCGTCATCATCGTGATTTGAAAAATCGTTCCCGCCGTAAGCGCGGCCACAATCCCGCTTCCGCCCGCTTTTGGATCACCAAACAAAAATCCGGTTACAGACACGGCTGCAACCGTTAATAGCAGTGCAATCGGCACCCCCGTAAACACTACAATCCGCATCACCAATGAGGTTTGCCGCTGAACTTCCTTCAAGTTGCGGACCGAATAAGCCGAGGAAAGCACAGGAATGATCGATGTGCTCAGTGCAATCGCCAGAATAGGCGGAATGCCTGCAATACCTTGCGCCCGGAAGGCAAGCCAGTTATGAAATTGCTTCGCAATGTCCGCCGTTGCATAATAGGAGCCTGTCAGCCGGTTAAACAGCATCGTATCAAAGTTGTACACGAATTGAACGGTCATCGCCGCAATGACGATTGGAATCGATATCGCAAATAATTCCTTATAAATCGAACGGTAAGACGGCTTCGGTCCTGCAGCGCTGTCAGCCGTAATACGCAAAGCCGGATCGGACAGATCCTGCCGCTTCAGCTTCTTCGCGTAATAAAGCATGACTCCAAAAGCCCCGATGCTGCCAAGAACACTGCCGAATGTAGCGACAGCTGCGATTTTGCGATCACCAAGATCCCATGAAACAACAACCATCACAAGTCCAACCGCTGTAATAACACGCAGAATTTGTTCGACGATCTGAGAGATACCGCCAGCCATCATCATTTGACGCCCTTGAAAGTACCCTCTCATCATCGCAATGACAGGAAATAATAGCAGTGCAGGCGCGATCGCTCTGATCGAAGCATCCAAGCCTGGTTCAAGTGAGATATGAGTCGCCACAAACGGCGCGAATACAAACAACAGCAAGGAAACCAGAATCCCTGTAACCGTTCCAAACCACAGAGCAGCCCGGTAAATACGCTGAGCTTCATCCGGACGGCCAAGCGCATAGCGCTGTGAAATCATTTTGCTGATTGCACTTGGAATACCGCCGGTTGCCACGATTAAGAGCATGAGATAAATGTTATTGGCGTCATTGAAGTAAACGCCGCTTTGGGTTGACATTAAATGATCAAGCGGAATACGCTGGAAGATCCCGAGAAACCGGGCTACCAGCGCTGCCGCCGCAAGTATAATCGTTCCTTTAATTAATGAGTCCTTTTTAACCATGAGCCAGCTTGATTCTCCTAGTCTGTTCCTTATTTCGCTTTGATTTCTTCAAGCGGCTGGTGATTGCCGCGAACCGGAGCTGCTGCTCCTGACGGCACTGCCCATTTGATTCCGTTCTTAATGACCTGCAGGACCGTCTCGTTATAATAAGTCGGGTAAGTTTCGTGCCCTGGACGGAAGTAGAAGACTTTGCCTTGGCCGCGGAAGAATGTGCAGCCGCTGCGGAACACCTCTCCGCCCTCGAACCAGCTGACAAACACAAGCTCGTCCGGTGCAGGAATATCGAAATGCTCCCCGTACATCTCTTCACGCTCAAGCGTGAAATGCTCTGGAATCCCTGCCGCAATCGGGTGCGCCGGATTAACCGTCCAGATCCGTTCCTTCTCGTTTGCCTCGCGCCATTTCAGGTCACAGCCTGTCCCCATAAGCTTCTTGAAGATTTTGGAGAAGTGAGCCGAGTGAAGCACAACAAGCCCCATTCCGCCGAGGACGCGAGCTTGAACACGGTCAACAATTGCATCATCCACCTTATCATGACCCATATGTCCCCACCAGATCAGAACGTCCGTATTGGCGAGTACTTCTTCGGTCAGACCATGCTCGGGCTGATCAAGCGTAGCCGTGCGAACTTCAAATCCGTCTGTTCCGATGCCGGCTGCAAGTGCATTATGTATGCCATCAGGATATACATTGCGTACTTCCTCATGCTGTTTCTCGTGCAAAAATTCATTCCAAACCGTTACTTTAATCATTTCTCATCGTCCTCCTCAAATTAAATCCATAAAAAGAACAGTACTATCATTGCAGCCTGCAGAATGATTTTGACAATCATACTGGAAAATAACCCCACCACAGCACCGAAGCCTACCTTGAGCGATTGACTCCAATTAGAACCGGCTATCAATTCGCCGATTACCGCTCCCAGCAGCGGACCAAGAATAAGGCCGAATGCAGGAATGACGAAGGGGCCAATGATAATGCCAATTGTACTGCCGATCACTGAAGCCTTAGATCCCCCGTATTTCTTTACACCCCATGCATTCACGGCATAATCCGCGATGAACAGCGCGGCTACGATCAGCGTCTGAATGGTCCAAAACCAGAACCCGAACGGTTCGAAGGAAATGAAGAAGCCATAGACGAAAAAAGCGGCATAAATAGCGAGCGCTCCCGGTAATATGGGGTAAATCGCACCAGCTAGTCCTACGACGAATAAGACAATGACGATAATCCAACCGGCTATTTCCAACGATCCGTCACCCTTTCAGTACGTAATCCCGAATGAGATGCGCAACCGCATCTTCATTATTGGTTACCGTAACTGCGTCGGCTGCCGCTTTAACCGCATCCTGGGCATTGCCCATTGCAACACCAAGACCCGCCTCGCGAATCATCGCGATATCGTTCAAGCTGTCTCCCATTGCCGCAACCTGGGACATATTGATATTAAGCAAGGTACAGAGCTCACGAATAGCGCTTGCCTTCGTTACCCCCTGCGGATTCATCTCCAAATTCCATGGCGATGAGTTCGTAATCTCCATTCCGCCCCAGCTGGACGCCTCCGCCAGAATCTGAGCCCGTGATGCATCATCCTCAGTATGATAGCCGAATTTAAGCCAGTGATGCGCTTCAAAGTCATCCGCCGGTTCAAACCACTGCTCCTTGTTGTAAATGCCCTCAACCGTGTACGACCAGAACCAGCATTCTTCATGCTGAAGAGCCAGCTGGTGCAGGCGTTTAATGGTGCTCGCCGGCATTAACGAGCGTCTGTGCAGCACATTCGGCCGGCGCCATATTTCTCCGCCGTTTACGGTAATCATGGGCGTATCGAGCTTTAGCTGCTCCGCATACGGAAGGGCACTTTGATAACCGCGTCCCGTAGCAAAGCAAACCGTTATTCCAGCATCCAACGCTTTTTGAATCCAACTTGCATTTTCACTGCTAATCTCTTGAAACTCATTGAGCAGCGTGCCGTCCATATCGAGCGCAATCAACTTAATTGAATCCATCTATGCCTTCACTCCTCAAGCCTGATATTGCAATTTTAGCACAGTTCAGATCGAATCCAAACCTGCCTGCGTGAAAAACCTATCTTCTTTACGACTCTCATTATAAAGAATCCCGGCCGGAACTTCGCTACTCATTCTTGTCCACTTTGTGTTTCATCTTGTTATTGGAGCACCACAGCTGCAGTCAAGAATAAGATCGTCCAGAACCAGCGGCGGATAGATGGACTTATTTTACGGCGCATATCGGATTACCTCCAATCAATGGATATCGGATGCTTTTTCTTTATTCTATGCAAATATGTTTCCCGCGTGCAACATTTGAGCAGGCTTCATTCGGCAGCTTTCACATCGAAAAAAGCTCCCCCTAAGGAGAGCCTTCTGCTGCCTGCCATAAAATCCGGCCTGGTGTGAAATTAAGGGTTTCCTGCCGATCCATCTGGCGTTACCGGTTTCTTCGGCACACCATGCAGACCGATCGCTTCATCATACGCATCAAAGATTTCACGGGCTATTGGTGCCGCTCCGTTAGAACCGAAGCCTCCCTCAGGAACGACGACTGCCACGGCGAGAACCGGATCCTCTGCCGGCGCAAACGCTATAAATACAGCATTATCAACCGTTTTTCCGCTTACCTGCTGCTCTGAGGTACCTGTCTTTCTAAGAACCTTATAGGGGGCATCATCAAAGGAGGATACCGCTACATTAGCCATACCCGTCTCAATTTCTTTCCAGTATCCATCCGGAAACGTTATGCTGTTAATCACTTCCGGCTGGAAGGTTTGCACAACCTTGCCCGCTGAATCCCTAATTTCCTTCACAAATTGAGGCTTCATCCGTTTGCCGTGACTAGCCAGCGTCGCCGCATATTGTGCAAGCTGAAGCGTCGTGTACCGCCCCATCTGCCCGAAGGAAGCAAAGATCAGGGCCGACTGGGAGCTGGCCGCTTCACGTTCATGAAAATATCCGATAACGCCTTTGCTTTCGTTAGGCAGGCCGCTCTCAGTCGATACCCCAAGACCAAACTGCTTCACGTAATTATCCCAGACATCGACACCTTTATCGCCGTCCTTCAGATAAAGCGCATTGCCTACCATCTTGGCCATGAAAGGGTTAGAGGATTTAGTGATCGCTCTGGCCGGGTCCAGCAGTCCGTATGCATGGCCCTTGGCATTACCGATTCTGCGGCGTGATGAGCCTTCCTTACCGTAATAGAATGCCCCCGGGTCATTCCATGTGGTTGAAGTCGTAAACAGCTTCTCGTTTAGTCCAATGAGAATCGACAATGGCTTCATAGTAGAGCCTAGAAACACAACCGAAGAGGGATGCTTCCTCTGCTCCTTAGGGTCAGTATATGGCCCAATGACTGAGCTGATCGTTCCGTTCTGCAGCACATTGGCAATCGAATTATATTGATCCGTACCGATCCTGCCGCCTTCCCAAATATTAGGGTCATAATCCGGCATACTCGCCATTGATATAATTTTCCCGGTTTTCACTTCCATCGCCACGGCATAACCTGTCTTCGCATATCGCTGATACTTATCCCTCTGCGAGGTTGTCTGCAGAAAATGAAGCTGAGCCATAATCGCTTTCTCGGTTTTCTCCTGCACATCACGATTGATGGTCAGATACAAATTATCGCCTTTCTCGGGCTTGGTAATCGTAGGCGGTCCAATGATCCGGCTTGCAGCGTTTACCGGATAAGTCTTCAGCCCATTCTTGCCGCGCAGAATATCCTGGTACATATATTCGATGCCATCATAGCCGACATCCTCCTGCTGCAAATACTTGAGCCGGGGATCTTCTGTCTTTGCGCGGTCTTTATACAGATTATTTTCCGCACCGCCGCCGTATTTCTTCAAATAGCCCACGAGCTGTACCGCGAGCTTGCTCTTATCGTAGTGGCGGATACTTTCCTCCACAATATCAATCCCTGGATACAGATCGCGATTCTGCATGAAATAAGCAATTTCATCAGAGGCAAGCCCGCTCTTGATACGCCGGGGGACAGATACGTTGTTCTTCTTATAATCAAGATCCATATTCTTAATGATTTCTTCAAGCGTTATCGCGGCGCTCGGATTTCCGTACTTCTGGAACTGTTTGAGCAGCTTGGCAGCCATGGCTTCGGAATCCGCTTTCTTCGTCCCTGGCTCAATGCTGTAATAGAGTGTCTGCATCGATGTCGAATAAGCAATTGCTTTGCCGGATGAATCGTAGATATTTCCGCGAATCGGCGGAATGAGGACATCCGTCTGTCCCCGCTTCGTTTCTTCTTCGCGAAGGGAAGGTCCCTCAACGAACTGCAATATGGCCAGCCTTACGATGAGGACACTGAATAAGAAGAATGTAACAAAAAAGAATAAATTGAGCCGAAATGAGAAATTTCTGCGGTTCGCTATTTCCCGTTTTTGCGGATCGTCTTGCACAAACAATTCCCCTTCCAGTGTCGAACTTTATGCCTCCCGAAGATGGGTACTGGAGAATCCGCTTGGATTAAACCAATCACCTGATGAAGCCCACGTGGCATCAAGCGGTATCCATGCTCCATTCTGGTCAGCAAGCCTGACCTCATTCCAAGCATGCGGGCCATAGCCCCCATTACCGGTCGCACCCAGGCCTGTAACAACACGAACCTCTAAGCCCGCCGAACGGGCCATAACCGCGTATAACCTAGCTACATCTATACAGACGCCTTTATGGGTATTAAAAGTTTCGGTCGGCGTCTGCTCTTTCCAAATGCCATGCTGCTCATAATTACGTGCTTTGTCCCAATCATAGGCAATCCGCGTGCCAACCCAGTCATATAACGCACGCGCCTTCTTCTCATCCGATCCCGCGTTTTTCGTAACAGTTAAGGCAGCTTGTTCGATATTCGCAGGTACAGCGGAGTCGATTACCTCGTACTTACGCTGCAGGACGCGGCGGAACTCTTCTTCCACCGCCTCGGTAAAGACCGGTCCGCGGGCAAGCACATCCCCGGCAACGGGAGTGAGCAGCTCAGCCGACGACTTGTTATAGAACGCGGATGCCCGAATCGAGTCCGTTAACGGCCCGCTTGGCAGCATGGAAACATAGACAAAAAGAACAGCAATAACCACAAAAGCCCGCCCGGCTCCCAGCAAAGCGCCAATTAATGCCCCGGTTGCCCGGCTTGCAGCTCCTGAGAACCGTGAATAACCTTCATCTGTTCTTGTATCCCTGCTTCGAAGGAAGGATTCAAAGAACATGCTGCATAGAGGCTCCAGCCAGCTGAGCAAGAAGCGGAAAACCGCATAAGCAAGCAGAAAGGTCACCCCAAAGCGAAGCAGCTCAAAATCCCTCAAGCTCGTCACGATCGTGTACCAGGCCTGCTTCAGCGTGCTCAGCTCCTGCTGCGGGACCTGCACATTCTGCTTAATAAGCCAGTCACGGAGCAGCGGTGAAAGCCATTCCGCAGCGCGTCCTGCCAGCAAAAGGGACAGCACGACAGTGACTGCCTGCCAAATAAAAAAGAAAAGATGCTTCGCAGAACCCGATGCACCTCTTCTCATGCCTTGAATAAGCGAGCTAATTATGACCAGCAGAACCGTAATCGCAACCGGTTCCGGTCTAAGCAGCGCATGAACCCATGTGTTCATGGCAAAGCCTCCTGACTGAGTACCCTGGCATCTGATCTACCTGTTTTAATTAGACGTTTTTCTTTGCCTGATCAATTAAACTTTGAATGGTATCATCGATTTTCCACTTGCCCAGCGATGTACCTCGGAACGACACCTTCACTTCGTTATCGCCCGGTGTACCGACAAGCTCCAGGTTTTTCGTTGTAATTGTAAAAGTTCCATCTCCATTGGATGTGTACTTAGCATCCTTTGCTTCCCCGGCCATTGCTGAAACAGCTTCCTGCTTCACGCTTTCGGCCACCTTAGTTCCAATGGTGGAACCGATTGACTTCAAATCCTCCAATGAATAACCGCTGTAAACAATGACGGCCGCAATAATAACAACCACGACAAGCCATTTCACGACGGTCTTCACAATCCGCACGACAATGAACAACACGATTAAAGCAATGAGAAGAAACAGCCACTTATCTTTGAAAAACTGTAACCAAGTTTCTGTGTCATAATTAAAATCAAAGCTCATCGTCAATCTCCCCCATTATACCCCTTAAAAAGCTTGAATACAAAACATTATACCCTATGCGCGTATTAGCGTAAACCTGCGCCGCTCTAGACATAACCAAGCTTATCCAAGCGTACAAGTAGTAACATACTGTTTATCGAACACATGCTTCCGGGGGCAGGCTGTGACTTAAGCTTCCCGGAACGTCAGGAGGGTGTTATTGTGAAGACGGCAATATGGCTTTACTTGTTTCTGTTCATCGCTTTTTTTGATCTGCATGCGCAGTATCCGATTCTGACTCCATTTGCGATTTCACTTGGTGCCGCCCCTTCATTTATCGGGCTCATGATGGGGCTCTACTCGATTACGCATCTGCCGGGCAATGTAATTGCCGGGTACGGCGTCGACCGGTTTGGCAGCCGTTTGTTCATCGTCTTCAGCCTTGCTGCGGCAGGCGTAGTTCTGCTCCTGCAATCTAAAGTGACGGATCCATGGCAGCTGCTCACGCTTCGTTCGATCAGCGGTTTCGTGCTGGCCTTTTTATCCCCTGCTTGTATGTCCCTCCTTGCCAAAATAACGTCAGACCGCGTAAAGCAGGGAAAATTAATGGCGGGCAACGGACTGGTTCATACGATCGCCTCCGTTGTTTCCCCTGCAGCCGGCGCGTATTTGGTTGCTCAGATCGGATTCACCACCGCCTTCACCGTGCTGGGCTGGATCTTAATCGGCACCGCAACCTGTGCAGCGTTCTTCATCCGTGAAGGAGCTCATTCCTCGCTTGCTGCAGTCGAATCATCGGGTTCAGTTCCCGTAAATTACCATTCCCATGCCCCTGCTGCTGTCACTTTATCAGGCATGGAGGAGGATCAAACCGCAGTAAAGAGTGCCAAGGTGCCTTGGCTTGTCTATACGCTGCCTATCGCGATGAGCTGCGCGCAGGGCATCCTTTCTTTCGAGCTTCCGCTCATGTCGACAACCAAAGAAGGCATGATGCATACCGGCATTCTCTTTTCCGTCGTCAGCTTCGGCGCTCTGATTACACTCAGCATGCTGTTCCTGAACCGGATGTCGCCTTACTTACGCTCTCTCTGGGGGGCCTTCATGCTGGCGCTCACCTATTTCGCCATCGCTTCAGGAGCGCCGCTTCCATTCTTCACGATGCTTCTGCTGCTCGGTATGGCAAAGGGCATTATCTTCCCCGCACTCTCTTCGCTTCTCATCGAGCTAAGCGGAGGAGCCAGGTATGGACGCACATTCTCGATTTTATCCATCGCTTTCTCCATCGGTGCCTTTATGGGACCTCTGCTGGCCGGACAGCTGCGCAGCTTCGTCTCTCCCTACTACATTGCGTTCCTGGCCCTGATGATAGCCGTTACCCTGCTCCCTTTCTACACGATCAGACGTACAACCGGTGCTGGTGCCCATTTTTCCCGGACTGGGTAATGGCACAGGGCAATTATCTCTAAGGGCATATGATACATTGTGAAAGGGAGGTCAGCTGCGTTGGCTGACAGCAGCGGGGCTAATCGCCCTTGAGAAATTGCCAAGAGAGAGGTGATTTCATAATGACTCAATATGTTGAATCAGCTCAAGACCGTGGATATGGACACGGCCATGTACACGGCGCCTTCACATCGGCAGGCAGCATTCTTGTACTCTTCATCCTGCTGGTTATCGTAATGTGCGGCGTATTCTGCTAGTTCCATCTAACTTGAACAGGGCGGCTTGCTCCCAGGCAGGCCGTCTTTTGGTTTGAGCGGACTATCGTTTACAATAGGGCTTGAGGTGAAGACGATGGATATCGCTATTATTGTGGAAGGCAAAAACGACCGGAGCCGGCTTCGCCGCGTCCTTAAAGGCGAGGTGCCGATCTACTGCACATTCGGAACGCCGGGCACCGATCGTCTGGAGAAGCTGCGCCGTGAAGTCGGGGACAAGCAGCCCTACTTATTCACGGATAATGATTCATCCGGCAAACGAATCCGCGGTATGCTAAGAGATGCCTTTCCCGATGCCGAGCACATTCATACCCGCAGAGGCTACCACGGCGTTGAGAAGACGCCCGAGGACTATTTAATTGAACAATTAGAAAAAGCGGGCCTGGAGGCGTACATCGTGTACCCGCCTCAGGATCCCGCTCCCTGGAAGAAAGAAGATTTTACATAATGGCTGTTTGCTTGGGTGATTCTTAGACATGCAGTAAATAGATAACACCAGTCACTGTCACAATGCTGAATACGGTGGAGACAAGTACGACCTGTGAAGCAAATTCCGGTTCATTATCGAACTCAACGGCCAGCAGGACGCTGGAGAGGGAGGTCGGAACGGCAGAGGATACAATCAAAGCCTTCGCCATCATACTGTCGATCCCTATTGTCAGGTCCATTCCCCATACGATTAAGGTGGCAAGCAGCGGTCCGATCAGAAGCCTTAATCCACTTGACAGCAGGACATCAACCATCAACAAGCTTCGGACTGACCATTTCATGCTGCCAAGCTGGACACCCAGCGTCACTAGTGCAGTGCCGAAGAACGCATCTGCTACATAATCCAAGGGAGTTGCCAGGAACCCCGGAAGCGGAATGTGAAATCCATGCAGCAGCAGGGCAAGCGGGATCGCATAGATAACTGGCTGGGATGCAATGGTGCGCAGCACTTCCCTGCCGTTGCTCCGATGGGCATTGACGCTGTAAATGCCGTATGTATTAGGCACCAGCGACTGCATAACCATAATAAGGAGCTGCACTGACAAAGTGAACGGATTCGCAGCAAAAGCCAGCTGGTTCAGCGGGATTCCGTAATTGGCACTGTTATAAAACAAGACGCTGTTGCGCATCGTCGCCCGCTTTCCGCCTTTAAGCCCTCTGATGCGGACCGTTATCTCAACAGCCCCGTACAGCATCAGCATGAGGATCAAGAAGAACAATAACACCTTCCCTACCAGCTGAAGGGTTAAATCCGTCGTATATAATAAGCGAAAAATAACGGCCGGGGAGAACAAATAAAAGTTAAGCTTGGATAACGTCTTAATGTCTAATGAAAAAGCCCGCTGCAGCGTGATGCCAATGGCGATCATAACCGACAGCGGGAGAACATTGTTCAACAAAATGGACCAGAAGATTGTCATGAGTGACCTACCTATTCATCAACTAGTGTATTGACGACATTCGTGATCTCGTCTGCTTTCGTATTTTGAATCGAACCTGTCATATATTTGCGGACCTCACCTTGGCGGTCCACAATGGTGATGGTGTCTGTGTGGGTGAACAATCCGGTTTTCTCATCTTTCAAGAGATCCAGCCCGAAGTCCTTCATCAGCTTCTTCGTATCTTCCTCGCTGTCCTCGCGCAGGAATTTCCAGCCGCTTGCATCGATATCGAACTTTCCTGCAAACTTACTCATCGCTGCGATGGAATCCCGCTTGGGATCGAAGGTGATCGACAGGAACTCCACATCCTTGCCGAATGTTCCTTTTTCCTTAAGCTGGTTCTGCACTTGAGTCATTAAGTAAGTCGTCGGCGGACAGATATCCGGGCAATTGGCATAGAAGAAATAAATAACTCTGACCTTCCCCTTCGAATCATCAAGGGTAACCGTCTTGCCGTCCAAGTCGGTTAATTCGAAATTCGGAGCTGTGATAATCTTATCCAGCTTCGGTGTTGTATCCTTCGTATTTGACAAGTACAAATAAAGTCCCATTGCCGCACACAAGGCGAGTACAGCAATTGTAAAGCCATATTTTCGTGCAAAACCCATCCTGCAGTCCCCCTAAAAAAGACTAGCCTATTCCGTTCGTATCCAGAACCATGACGAAGAAAACAACCATCAAATAATTAATTGAGATCATAAAGTTCGTCTTTGCCCATTTCGTGTCATCCTTTGCCTTCAAGCCCATTAACGTATGGACCAGCCATAGAACGCCGCCAAACAATGAAATAACGAGGAAGAAGTAGCCAACGTAATCATAAGTAAACATAAAAATTCCTGTCGGAATCAGCAGCAGAATATACGGAATCATCTGCAGCTTCGTACGTCTAATCCCTTTAACTACCGGAAGCAGCGGATATCCCGCAGCACGGTATTCTTCGACCCGGCGAATCGCAAGCGACCAGAAATGCGCGGGCTGCCAAAGGAACAAAAGAGCGAACAGAATCCACGCTCCGGCGTCCACCGGATTAATCGCACAATAGCCGATAACAGGTGGCATTGCGCCAGAGACACCGCCAATGGATGTACTCCATGTCGATGTGCGCTTCAGCCACATGGTATAGATCACGATATACACAAACATACCGAGAAGCCCAAGCCAACCTGTCCGTGTGTTAACCAGTGTGAACAGGATTGTAATTCCCACTGCGCCAAGCACGATGCCATAAATCAGTACCGTAGCCGGATTCATGCGATTGGTAGGCAGCGCACGATTCTTCGTACGTTCCATCTTCTTATCCAGTTCACGATCCCAATAGTTGTTAATGACGCAAGCCGAGGCCATCGTAAGTGCGGAGCCCACCAGCATGTAAATCAGCAGCAGCCAATCGATATCCCATTTGGAAGCGACCCAAAACCCCCCGAACGCCGCAATCGCATTAAGTCGTATGATGCCAGGTTTTGTCAGGGCCACATAATCTTTAAGCACATCCAGCCTCCCCGTTCCTATAACCGTATGGGTAAATTTCACCCATCTTCTTTGTTTTAAAATCGTTCTTAATCATACCGAAAAAACAAGCTGTTGACAATGTTCGCGCTTCTTGTTCATGAATTTGACACGGCATAATAGGCGGAACGATGAACGAAGCTGCTGTGAGCCAAGGCATTGCAATTAATTTTGCCCGGAAGGAACCCTTTTGCCCAGATCACAATACACTGTCATTGTGGTTATTGGCCTAGGCGGAAGCGAAAGGAAGTGATTGTTCAAAGATGGCAGTCGTTAAAGCAACTTCCGAAGATGTTAAACTGCTAGCCAGATTGCTGCGTGCAGAGGCAGAAGGTGAAGGCGCTCTTGGTATGCTGATGGTCGGCAATGTGGGCGTCAACCGCATACGTGGAAACTGTATCGATTTCAAAAACATTCGTACAATTCGTCAGATGGTTTATCAAAGCCCCGGAGGATTTGAGGCAACGCAGAAAGGATACTTTTACCAGGCTGCGCGCGATAGCGAAATTAAGCTTGCACAGCGTGCCATAAATGGTGAGCGTCAGCATCCTGCATCCAATTCTCTGTGGTATTTCCGCCCAGCCGGCAGCTGCCCGGCAACATGGTGGGATCAACGATTGATCGGTAAATATAAGGCGCACTGCTTCTACGCGCCGGTCCGGGGCGATTGCCCTAACGTATTTTAGAAGTCCTCCATCTCAGGGTGGATACACCAACATGCGGTAAATCATGAAAGCGAGGAATTATTACCATGTCCAACGGTTATGGGTACAAAACTGCGGTTAGTCCAGCAAGTACAGGAGGATTCCCCGGGTATAGTTATGGCTACCCTTCGCAAGGGGCTACGACATTGCCTGCTCCTGCTCCAATGCCGACTCCACTGCCAGCTTCGATGCCCTCTTCAATGATGAATCCGATGGCGGGCCAAATGCCAATGGCAAACCAAATGCCAATGGCAAACCAGATGCCAATGGCAAACCAGATGCCTCTTGTTGCGGGCGCTCAAGCTTTCCCGCCAAGCGTTCCCAGCGGTTCTTTTGTAACGCCGCAAGGGGGAAATGTGGTAGCTATTCCAGCTGTAGAAGAGTCCTACGTCGAGAACATTTTACGTATGAATCGCGGTAAAATAGCGACTTTCTACATGACTTACGAGAACAATCGTGAGTGGAATGCAAAGATTTTCCGCGGCGTTATTGAAGCTGCTGGTCGCGACCATATCATCATCAGCGATCCATCTACCGGCATGCGTTACTTACTGCTTACGCTTAATCTGAACTATGTCACGTTTGACGGCCCGATTAATTATTCTTTCACCTTCCAAGGCACGACAATTACGAATACATCTCCAGTCAATTCCACAGCTGCGCCAACTGCCACAATGGGCGCTGCTACACTTGGACGTGAACCGGTTTAAACGTCCATGCATGGATTTTGGGTGCACCGCCCCGCACCCAGTCCGCCATATGAAACCAAGAAGAACGCTCACTGCAGCGTTCTTCTTTTATGGCCGCTGCCGCCGCCTCATCCGCAGCTTCCCAAACTTCAACGAATAAATGCGGCTGATCCGTCCCCTCGTACAGCTTAACTCCGCTCTCTTCCGACAATTTTTCCGCAATCCATTCACGATATGTTAAGACGAATTGCTCCTCAATGTGGTATTCTACAAAACAGATGTACATGAAATTTACTCCTTCGTTATAAACGCCCAAGATTCAGAAAATACTATTGCGTACATATAAAAGTATACACAAAAACCCATGATACTAACTATCATGCTTACGTTGCTGTGTTTGCTCCGCAAACACCAAGTCGATGCTTACGATGCTGTGTTTGCTCCGCAAACACCAAGTCGATGCTTACGATGCTGTGTTTGCTCCGCAAACACCAAGATGATGCTTACGATGCTGTGTTTGCTCCGCAAACACCTTAGGAGGGTTTATACATGGACAGCGGAACACATTTGGTGATGGGACTCGGGCTCGCAGGGTTAGCTTCTGTCGATCCGGCCATCGCTTCCGACCAGACACTTTATGCCGCCGTTCTCATCGGTACAGTGGTCGGTTCGCAAGCGCCGGACCTTGACGGTTTTCTTCGATTAAAAAGCAATGCCGTATACATTCGCAATCACCGGGGATTATCCCATTCCATACCCGCTATAGCGATATGGAGCATCCTCATCACCTTCCTCATTCAGCTTGGTTTTGGGTTTAATTTACCTTGGCAGCATATCGGGGGCTGGGTACTGCTTGCCGTGGTGCTTCATGTCTTCGTGGATTTGTTCAATACCTACGGGACGCAAGCCATGAGGCCTTTCACGGAGAAATGGATCTCGTGGAACATCATTCATATTTTTGATCCGGTTATCTTTATTTCTCATGTTATCGCGATCCTGCTTTGGGCGCTTAAGCTTGGCGACCCAACCATTATTTTTCCGACGCTGTATGCTTTGCTGGTTGTCTATTATATCTGGCGGACGGCAGCTCACCGTATGCTGGGGCAGCGAATCAAACGGATCGATACGGATTATCATGAAGGGGATCATTATATTATCATCCCGACAATTTCCTTGTACGATTGGAACATCGTGAAGAAACGTCCAGACGGTGTTTTTATTATCGGCGATTTCCGGCGCGGCCATCTTCGATGGGTGGACCGCACACGCTGTATGGAGCATCCCGCTATTGATCAGTCCCGAAACGATCCTTCAATCCGCGCGTTCCTCTATTTCACCTCAACGGCTTGCGCCGAGGTCAAAGAGCATTCATGGGGCTATGAGGTCCGTTGGTCAGATGTTCGTTACCGGCATCGGAAACAGTATCCCTTTGTAGGCGTTCTGCTCATGGACACGGATTATAAGACGCTCGGCTCTTATGTCGGCTGGCTCAGTGAAGATCGGCTGCAGAAACGGCTGCGCATGAATACGTATTGACGGATAAGGGCCCCTTCTTGCACAATAGAAGGGGCCCTTTGTCGATCAAATCGAGGCAGAGTATTTTGCGCAACCTGCTTATTCACATAAAGCAAGAGCTCAAGGTTTCCCTTGAGCTCTTGCTTTGTTACTGCTCGGGTTTATAGGGACGACGACTTAGCGGAACTGGGATTGACCTGACAGTTGTTGTTCGGCAATTTGTACGAGTTTACGCGTGATGTAACCGCCAAGCGATCCAGCGTCGCGAGTGGCGAAGTTGCCATAATATCCGTCTGCCGGAATTTGGATACCTAGCTCTTGAGCCGCCTCATATTTTAATTGGCTAAGCGCTGCGCTTGCTTGTGGTACTACTAGTGTGTTGCTGCTGCGAGATTGAGATTGTCCTGCCATGTGGAATTTCTCCTTTCGTCCCGAAGACGATGATGTAATGCAAGCTTGCAAGCTTATTATGATACGTTTACAAAAAGAATATGCTTAAGATAATGAAATTTATTTGAGATAAGGAGAACCGTATCATGACGAAGTCCATGTCCCTCTTTTTTGCGATCCTTTCTGTCCTGCTAATGAGTGCAACAGCGATTGCGATAAGCTATAACGGATGGGTTGCCGTTTTATGTTTCCTGCTGACGATTTGCAGCATCGGCGCTGGTTTTGTGGTCAAAGCCAGAATGCGAAGACAAGGCTAGTCTCTTCTTGTATGACAGCAAAACGGCTCATGACGCAATGCGCGTGAGCCGTTTGTCATCTATTCAATCCTACATAACTAGCGCGGGAGAATGAAACCCATGCGTTCTTTGACCTCAAGCAGCGTCTTGTTCGCCACCTCAGAAACTCGCTCGGCACCCTGTTTCAAAATATCATGAATGGCGCCGGAGCTGCGAATTTCGTGATACCGGGTTTGGAGCGGTTCGAGCTTAGCGACTACATGCTCCGCCAGATCCTTCTTAAAGGCACCGTAACCTTGACCTTCATAGCGGGCGGTGATTTCATCCAGAGACACATCCGCACAATGCGCGTAGATGCTCATTAGATTGCTGACCTCCGGCTTCTCTGCCGGGTTAAAGATAACGTCACGGCCGGAGTCCGTAGTCGCCCGGCTTATTTTCTTGCGAATGACATCCGGCGGATCAAGCAGGGCGATATAGCTGGCCGGATTGGGATTGCTTTTACTCATCTTCTTCGTTCCATCATCCAGCGACATGATACGTGCGCCTACCTTAGGAATATAAGGCTCAGGCACGGTGAAATATTCACCGAAGCGCGTATTGAAACGATGCGCAATGTCGCGCGTTAATTCCAAGTGCTGTTTCTGATCGTCTCCGACCGGCACAAGATCTGCATTATAGAGCAGGATATCTGCCGCCATAAGAGCCGGATATACGAAAAGACCCGCGCCAACCGAATCTTTGCCGGAGGATTTGTCTTTGAATTGCGTCATACGTTCAAGCTCACCCATATAGGTAAGTGTCGTTAACAACCAGCCTAGCTCCGCATGCGGTGCTACGTGGGACTGCAGAAAAACACTAGCTTTGGCCGGATCGATGCCAGAGGCAATAAACAGCGCTGCTACTGCTTCCGTTTGTTCACGAAGAGCCGCTGGCTCCTGCGGGACGGTGATCGCATGGAGATCAACGACCATGAAGTAGCATTCATGCGTCTCCTGAAGCTTTACGAAATTCTGAATCGCACCAATGTAGTTGCCGAGGGTCAGCTGACCGCTTGGCTGAATTCCTGAAAGTACGCGTGGCATTGAAATAGCCCCCTTTTGATAATTGTTCGTTGCTCTGGTTTGACTGAAATGTGAACGCAAAAAGGCCCTTCGCCATAAAAGGGACGAAGGACCGTGGTGCCACCCTAATTTGTTCGCTCAGGCTAAAGTGAAATACTGTTTAGCTTGAATACGAACCTTCACATATTCCATAACGCGGAACGACACGGAGACATATACTTACAGCTCGAAGCTGCTTTCCTCATCTCAACTCCGGGATCCATTCGGTCTCAGACACTCGCATCGGTTTGCACCAGCCACCGACTCTCTGCAGCTTGCATCTGTACTTACTTATTCCCATCATTGCAGTTATGACGATTATACTCCTGGAGGGGAATATGTCAAGGGGATGCCCCTTAGTCTTAACCCCATTTTCAAAATATCAACCTTAATACCTGTAGATCCTTTCACTTTTAGCGGCTGCTGCCCCTTGCATGACAGCTTAAATCAAAAAACTCTAACTTGCTTGCGCAAAGTTAGAGTCCGGAAATGATGAATATGATTTTGGGAAAAGTGCTGTTATTGAATTTGCTTGAGATAAGCGATTAAATTGTTTATTTCTTTGGCGGATAAGCTGCTTGTTTGGCCATGTTTATCGCCGGCGCGTTTGAGTACGTCTTCGAGTGTTGCGGCGCTTCCGTCGTGCAGGTATGGTGCTGTGGCGTAGATGCCGCGAAGCGTCGGAGTGTCATATCGGCCGCGTATGCGCTTGTTCTTGAACGCTCCGCGGGCGTCGCCTGCATAATCAGTATCCGTCTTGCTGACTGTCCCCACGTCGTGCAGGAAACCGGTATTGTCCGTCGTCAGCTTCCCTTGGCTATCCGCTGCTTTGACACTGTCTGTCATCACATCCGTGGCATGACAGGCGATACATTGCGCCTTACCTTCAAATAGAATCTTCCCCTGCTCTGCTTCGGGCGTCAGCTTACCATCTTCAGTCCGATAAGGACTCTCTGGAACCGGGAAAGCATCCGGCATGCGCATGTACGCTTCCAGTGCGTCAAATATTTTCTGCTTATCCGCTGCAATCGGCTTGCTTGGATCCACATCCGACATCCCGCCCATTTCACCTTGAATGGTGTGGATGTAATCATCAAAGTCATCGCGGCTCCCGTCCCACATGAACAAGCCTGTCTCAAAAGCCAAAACATTACTCGGTATGTTCCTTGGCCCTTTAGCCGTGGTCAGCGTCAATGTATCGACTTGTCCGTCGGAGTGGCAGGATACACAGCTCATCCAATTGCTGCCGGTAAGCGGAAAATCATCGCTGTTGGCACTATAGAAGAGCGTTTTGCCAAGCCGCTGCTCCGGTGACAATCGATCCTTGCTGATTAACGGAACCGGTTTACCTTCCACTCTCGCCGCTTGACCGCTTTCCTCACCTGTCCCTATCGCAACGATCGTCAGATCATGTGAATTCAAGTTATGAATATACAGCTTATCTCCTTTTGGAGACAGCACCATGCCAACCGGAAAATCGCCCGGCAAATGATGAATCATCTGGCTTGCGCGACCGCCCCGGGCAAGATCAAACGTCAGCAGATCTTCACTGCCTCCCATCAATGAATAGGCTTTGGACCCATCAGGTGAGAAGACGACATCAGTGGGATTGGCAACAATGGTCGTTTTACCAAATTTATCCTTGACGTCAATCGCCGCAAACAGCTCTTTCCTGTCTTTGGGCTTCTCCTGATGTGTACCCAGATCAAGAACGGACAAGGCTGGAAAAATAACCTCTTCAAATTGAATAACGGAATCTGTATTCGTCAGCAGATGCGCTTCCCAAATACTTTTTCCGTCCGGTGTCAAGCGCAGCTGCTCAACTGTATTAGGGATGCCTTGGCTCTTCTTGTGATCCGCCTGATCAGGCGAAGGGGACAGCTTCATCACCTCTGATTCCTTCAGGGAAACCGTATCGAATGCAAGAGTATTCGCATTTAGGTAATCGGACACATATAAGCTCTTACCGTCAGCTGACAGAGCGACGGCCCTTGGATTATCGCCGGCAGCGAGCTGCGAGAGAATCTTGCGTTTCTCCGTATCCACAACCGAGACGGTTCCCGAACGGTAATTAGACACATATAGAAGGGTACCGTCAGGACTTTGGACAATGCCAATGGGCTCAATCCCCGTTTTTAACGTTCCCAGCAATTTACCGCTCTCGATGTCAACCCACTCTACGCTGTCCGCATAACGGCATGTCACGTATAGGGTCCTGCCGTCAAGAGAGACCGTAAGCTGCTTGGGCTCTTTCCCCACAGCTATTTCCTTGATTACCTTGCGGCTTGCTGCATCGACAACGGATACGGAGTTCGTATCTCCGTTGGCGACGTATAACGTCTCCCCGCCCGGACTAAGAACAATACTGCTTCCGGATTGAGGCCCGGATGGCCCTTGTTCGTCATTCATAGAACAAGCGCTCAATAATGCCAGAGCGGCGAGTGCAACAGCACCCGCCACTAGCTTAAGAGCAAACGATCGTTTATTTTGTAATTGTAACTGGAAGAAGTATTGGAGCGATACCATTCTCACCATGTCCTTTCTGAATTTGCGGCACGGTGTCTCCATCGGTATTACCTGAATCGTCGCCTTCCTTGTAGAAATCACCGGTGTCCCAGAACTCACTTGCCTGCATCCCTTCATCAAGGGTCGGTCCATTAACGACCTGGCGGTAGAAGCTCACATATCTCTCCTGAATGGCGCTTTGCTCAAGAGACTTGGGAGCATCGGAGTCTTCGCTTGTATTCTTCAGATGCTGGAGTGCTAAACGCAGCACGGAAGATACACCGCCAGCAGTGAACGCATCGTAGGAAGCCTCGTCGCCATTCGTTGTATACGCTTTGATTCCGTCATCCCATAGTTTATCATCCATAGCAGCATATACTTTACGCGCTGCATCACGATATTTCTCATCCTCCGTCAACAGGAAGGCTGACGTCAAGCCCCGGATAGCGCCAATTTGTGCCATCAAAGTCGTATCTTCTGACGCTTTACCTTGATCCGCGTCATAGCCGCTGACCGCAAGGCCGTCTTTGGTAATTAAATGATTGAGAATAAAATCAGCCTGCTTCGTAATCATGTCTTTGGCCTGCTGGCCGAGCTCTGTCTTGAGACCCTCAGCAGAATCTCCGCTCGCGTACCCTACAGGCATGCCGTCAACAGCACGTTCGAACATACGCAGCGCCTCAATGGTATAGCCGGCTTGGAAGGTATCCACCTTTGTGCCCTGCTTGTCACCGTCGGATTCAGTAATGAATGCGCCAACCTTATCGTTCCAATGGCGTGACTTGATGTTATCGAATACGGATAGAAGAACATCGCGTGTAACGGTAAATGGATCCGTTGAAGCCACATCGTTTGAGGTATCGCTGTCCACATTCGCTGCCGGAGCCGCCGGGAACGGATCGCCATCGAAAACACGGGCAAATGCCGGGTTGCGGTTCGGATTATCCGTACGCTGGTCCATCATGCCAAAAAACTCGGAAGCCGGCCATAACATCAGCCATTGATCCTGCAGCATGCTCTTACGATCGTTGACCTTCAAGCTCTTCACGTCCGCATATTCCTTGTCGCCGTTTTCTTCAACGTCGATTGCATGCGGCAGGTAAGAGCCGCTCGCCAAGGCGCCAATTGACTGGGAAGATGGATTATAAAATAAATTGTCGCGGACATAGAGGAGCTTATTCCATACTTCTTCCGTGAGCACCATTCCCTGCATGCCATCCACGGAGCTCACGCCAAGACGCAAGCCTTGCTCCTTCTCCGGACCGCTCTTCGCTGTGGAAGCATCGACTTCCTCATCGGACTCCGCGTTGTGAAGGTTACCTAGAAAGTCGCCTGCCCATAGCGATTGCTTAAGCATTGTCGCACCATATGCCGCCGGTACGAGCTGCTTGGTCATCTTATCGCGATTCCAGCGAAGGGAGCTGAAATCGACTTGGTAGTTTGGAATATAAGCGCCATTCTCACCATCGGCATATTTATCCGTATTCACCTTTTGAGCGTAATGAGGATCTCCCGATACATATTCAATGAACGTTGGATACATGTTCTGTTGAATTTGGTCTGCAGGCTGACCTACGCTCTCCGCCATCTTCAGGAAGCGCGATGCCAGCAGCTCATTCGGTGCTGTTCCGGCTTTCTTCGCCTCTTCGGCAACAGCAGGCCCATTCACAAGATGAAGCCCCATTCCTGATTTCTCAACCACTTCATACATGGCTTCCTCGGAATATTCATAAGACTCGATTCCCGCTATGTAGTCAAAAGCAGTCGGTGAATCAATCTTTGCAGCATCCAGTACATCCAGATCAAGGCCTAACGACTCGGCAAGCGGTTCACCGGATAATTCGAATTCCGCATAAGCAAACATATTGCCTGCCGTATCGAAATTATAATCCTTTACCTTCACATGCAAATTATCACTGCAGCCTGTTACCGCTACTGAACAAGCCAAAGCGGCCGCAGCCAGCGCATAACCTGTTTTTTGTTTTTTCCCCAAGCCCATCTTCTCTCTCCCCATCTTTCATCTATTTCTTATTTCCATAATTAATGTTAATAATGAGAATCATTATCACAGTTCCTCAGATGAAATTGTACCTTTTTTCCCCTTGGATGGCAATGCTTTTTTGAAAGCTTCCCCAAATTGTTAAAAATGGTTGTCCTGCTGCCTATCAAAAGCGCATATCATAGAGGAAGTACATGTAGTCATTTCAGTGTGTCGGAGGTTAAGAGGAGGGGAGTCGCTCGAAATGAATTTCATTTATCGTCTCGGCATGCCGCTGCTTGCTGCCGGCTGTTTAATCATGCTTGCTCAAATTCTTAATTTGGGCGGATTTACAAACCTGCTCATGACTAACCCGTCTATACAATCCTTCAAAATATTATTTATTAGCATCATATTGGAAGCTTTCCCCTTTATTCTGCTAGGCGTGTTAGTCTCCGCCCTTCTCCAGGTATTCGTCTCTGACGCGACAATTGCCCGAATTACGCCGAAAAACCCCGTCATCGGGGTGCTGTTCGGAAGCTTGCTCGGACTGCTGCTTCCTTTGTGCGAATGCGGGATGATCCCTGTCGTGCGCCGTTTGATCCGCAAGGGGATGCCTGCATATATCGGTATCGTGTTTATTTTTGCAGGGCCGATTATTAACCCGGTTGTCTTCACGTCTACTTTTACCGCTTTCAGATCCAAGCCGCTCATGGCTTACTCCCGCATGGGACTTGCACTGGCTGTCTGCCTTGCACTTGGCCTGGTTCTGTATCGGTTCATGAAGAAAAATCCGCTCAAAATCGACGCGTTATCCCTAGCGGCAGCAAGTGGTAAAGACGCAGCGAACACGGATAGCTACGGACATGTTCATGGCGGGCATGGAACAGGATTCCGGGGCCGTATTGGCGCTACGCTCTCCCATGCATCAGATGAGTTTTTCGATATCGGCAAATATCTGATATTGGGCTCGTTTATTACTGCAATCGTCCAGACCATGGTCGACCGCAGCTTGCTGTCAACCATCAGCAGCGAACCGATTGTTTCGAATATTTTTATGATGGGATTTGCTTTTGCACTCTCCCTCTGTTCAACCTCGGATGCATTTGTAGCTTCTTCATTCAACGGGATTTTCGGTCCCGGCGCACTCTTGGCCTTTCTCGTATTTGGACCGATGGTCGATCTGAAAAGCATGCTCATGCTCCTGGCCTCTTTCCGCACGAAAGTGGTCCTTGCCATTATTCTCTTCTTGTTCGCTGCTGTACTTTGCGGTTCAATTCTTATGGAGAAGCTTGTCTTCCATGCTTAGAAAAGGAGGCTTACGCCCTATGATGTCCACCGCTGACAGCCGACTTTTGAAGCATCATCTTCTGCGTGCTGCCATATTAACAGGCTTTGCCGTGTATATTATTTATCTGGTGCGCACAGGCAGTCTGACTTTATACATCGCTCCGCGCATGGCCATCTACGTCAAGTTCTCAGCCATGGGCTTGTATGCAACCGCGATTTATCAGCTGTTCAAAGCTTTTCAGCTCTGGAGGGGTACAGGGCCTATAGAAGACTGCGACTGTGACCATGTCCCTTCTCCTTCTGTAACGAAAAACACACTTATATATGGGTTGTTCATCCTGCCGATCGCACTTGGATTCCTGCTTCCCAGCAGCACATTAGGCAGCTCGCTTGCTTCTAAGAAAGGGATGCATCTGTCTGGCAGCGATTCTCATCTGGAGCAGCCTGTTTATGCACCCGGTCAAGTGAAAACAGGCGAAGAGCTGAATGCCTTATTCCCATACGATGAAACGACAAAGGCTAATGCCGACTACGGCAAGAAGCTCTATATTCAGGATGTGATCTCAGTTCCGGACAATAATTTTGTGGAGACCTTAACGACTCTGGACTTATACCGTTCTGCTTTTATCGGCAAAACGATTGAAATCAGCGGTTTCGTCTTCCGGCAGGAAGGCATGGACAAGAACCAATTTGCCGTTAGCCGCTTCGTAATGAACTGCTGTTCTGCGGACTCCGTACCATACGGTCTGCTTATTGACTACCCGCGGGCTGCCGTTTATAAGAATGATGCGTGGATTAAAGTGCGCGGAACGTTGAAGGAGGAAAACTTTGAGGGAAAGAAAGTATCCGTTCTTCAAGCACAGCAGCTTCAATTTATAGAGGAACCGGATTCTCCTTATGTCTACCCTAATTACGATTTCGGTTTATAACCGTTTCCAGTTGATTCTGGAAATAATTACCTTGCTTTAGCAGCCTTCCCTTTCGCATAAATGGTTCCAATTGAACCATACTAAGAGTACTAAAGGAGGTGATTACGATGGCATCACAAAACCGCAGCAGTAATTCGCTGGTCGTCCCTCAAGCAAGTGCAGCGCTGGATCAAATGAAATACGAAGTCGCACAAGAGCTGGGTATTCAGATTCCTCAAGATGGTTACTATGGCTATATGGCAACTCGTGATACAGGAGCTCTTGGCGGATATATCACACGTAAGCTCGTTCAAATGGCGGAACAACAGCTTGCAGGCAAGTCCTCTCGTTAATCCGTGCTTTCTACATAAAAATGCTGCCCATCTTACTGAGGCCACTGAAAAACATTTGTTTTTGATTTTGTGAAGTGTACTGAAATAGATAAAGGCGAATTTCCA
>NZ_JBHSOW010000097.1:0-297 GCF_042656405.1 Paenibacillus solisilvae
GGGCTATGGCGGAGAAGAAAACTACGCCTATCTAGAAGAAGAACAGGTTGAGGCCATCGTCAAATATGGCGTGTATCATAAGGAGAAATCCAAACGCTGGCAACAGGATATCAGTAAGATCGACAACTGGAGCTATGACAAAGATGAGGATACATGGACGTGCGCGGCTGGAAAATAACTCGTGTTCCGGTATGAAAGCAAAGAAACAACCGAAAGCGGATTTGAAATCAAGCACCGTCATTATCGGAGTACGAGTTGTGAGGGTTGTCCACTCAAAGCTGCTTGTACGAAAGCGCA
>NZ_JBHSOW010000097.1:323-9239 GCF_042656405.1 Paenibacillus solisilvae
AAATGAAAAACAACCGGGGATTCCGACGGTTTCTGCTTCGCGGCTTGCCAAAAGTAAGCTTAGAGGTCGGATGGCTTTCGCTTGCCCATAATCTGCTGAAGCAAGCAGCGGTTGACCAAAATCGAGTAGGAGGGGGCGGCTAGCCCCCGTCCTCTCACACCACCGTACATGCGGGTCCGCATACGGCGGTTCCAAAAGGTTAACAAAGCTCCAAATAACGAGAAAGCATGCTTTTCAGCCCTTTCGCTTCCCAATAGGAAGTCGGGAGGGCGTTGTTCGTGTTTCGAGACATTTCCCATGCGCCTCGTCTGGAATTGGCCATCACAAAGCAAGCCCACTCCGTAACGCCAAGTGCTCGAAGTTCGCGAATACGGGTGCGTACCCGTTTCCACTGCTTCCATTGGCACATGCGGAGCCTTCGGCGAATCCACTTGTCGAATTTCTCACAGTGGTTCTTTGCTGCGGCCAGTCGAAAATAGCCAATCCAGCCGATGAGGTATCGGTTAAGCTGAATAATACGGCTTTCCATGGGCATCGAGCGCGTTCGGTTCGTTAACTCTCGAACCTTCTCTTTGAATCGGGAGAGGGTCTGTGGAGCCAGACGAATCGTCGCTTTCTTGTCCCTCAGGTAGCTAAAGCCAAGAAACTTGCGGTTCCAAGGCCTATCTACCGAACTCTTCTCTCGATTCACGTTCAGTTTCAGCTTTCCTTCTACGAAGCGAGTAACCGACTCCATAACGCGATGACCTGCACGTTTACTGGCTACGAAGATGTTACAGTCGTCCGCATAGCGGACGAACAGCAGTCCTCGTTTGGTTAGTTCTTTGTCCAAATCATCCAATAGAATGTTCGCCAGAAGCGGACTTAATGGGCCGCCTTGCGGCGTACCTTCTACCGTTTTCTCTAGTGCCCCATCTGCCATGATTCCGGCGTTTAGGTAGGCTCGAATCAGTCTCAGGACACGCTTGTCCGTCACTTTTCGCGCTACCCTTGCCATGAGCATGTCATGGTTTACCCGGTCAAAGAATTTTGCCAAATCCATGTCTACGACCCATCTGAGGCCGCCTTGCATGTAGGTTTGTGCTTGTTTTACCGCGTCGTGTGCTCGTTTTCCTTGGCGAAAGCCATAGCTGTACCAAGAGAAATGAGCGTCGAAGATCGGGTTCATCACTTGCAGCAGGGCCTGCTGGAGGAAGCGGTCCATGACGGTCGGGATGCCGAGCAGCCGCACGCCGCCTCCGGGTTTGGGGATTTCCACCCGTTTGACTGGCAACGGTCTGTACGTTCCCGTCAGAAGTTCGGCTTTCACCGCGTCCCAATGTGTTTTCAGGTACGCTTGTAGCTCCGCTACCGTTACACGGTCCACACCGGGAGCTCCTCCGTTTTGCACCACTCGCTTGTAGGCCAGCCGAAGGTTCTCTCCTTCGAGCATTCGCTCCAGCAGGTCGTTTTGGTCTTTGCGAGAGGAAGGGACGATTTGTGCCGACGATGAGCTCGGCGCTCCGGCATACCCTGACGGCTTCACCGCTTCTCTTTGCCGCGAGCTCTCTTGCGAGATTTTCTGCTGTCTTTGCTCCTCATACGAACGCATCGATTTCCTCTCTCCTTTCGGTTCGGCCCTTCCGCTGGTTGTTGCAACAGCCCGCGTACTATGGCCTCTGCTGACTCCTGCGAATTCAGCGCGACTTCTCAGCCGCGGTTACGAACAAAGTTCGCCTATTTCGCAGGCCTCCCCAGATAAGAACGTCATCTTTCCACCCGCGCTTGCCCAAGTCTACGGCTGCCGCCTTTGGCAGCTTAGGATTTCGTCATGAATTGGTGACTCATCCGACTGCAACCGCCTCAAATTGGATTCGTGTACCTCAAGCCGTGTGTTTGCCTCCAGCTTCCTTCAGATTCCACCTCACGATGGACACCCTTGCTCTTGGCTAATGGTAGGCGCTTGCCAGCCCCCATTCCGGACTTTCACCGTAGAGATGACGCCCATGCTGGGCGTACAACGTAAAAAGGTTGAGCAGAATTAAACCCTCTGCTCAACCTTTTTTCAAGATTGCTGGTCATTTTTTAAGAAAGTAGACTGTCCTTTGGTGTGAATTTACATGCTTTTGGGACAGCCCCTTATTATTTTTGCGAAATAGTTGCATATTTTCTGTATACACAATATACTGTTTATATAATATACAAATAAAAAGGAGCTTGCTCATGAACAGATCCGCAATTGAAACGAAAGGACTTCGTAAATCATTCGGCAGCCAAACTGTGCTGGATGGCGTTAATTTGACTGTGCAGGCAGGCACCATCTTCGCGCTGCTTGGCCCCAATGGCGCCGGCAAGACGACGCTGATCAATATTCTCTCCACGTTAACGAAGCCGGATGAAGGGACCGCTCATGTTGCCGGGTACGACATTATCCGGGAGAGAGATGCAGTAAAGCGTTCGATCAGTCTCACGGGACAGTTTGCAGCCGTCGATGATATGCTAACGGCCAAGGAGAATCTGCAGATGATGTGCAGGCTATCCGGTTTTACTTCAGCGCAAGCGCGAGCCCGCACCAAGGAGCTTCTAAGCCTCTTCGATCTTGAGGCAAGCGCGGGCAAGCTTGTCAAAACTTACTCCGGCGGCATGCGCCGCAGGCTTGATCTTTCTGTCAGCCTCGTCGCCAGCCGGCCGGTGCTGTTTCTGGATGAACCGACGACAGGGCTTGATACCATCAGCCGCCGCGCCCTGTGGGACACCATTCTTCAATTGAGAAATCAGGGCATGACGATTTTTCTCACGACGCAATATCTGGAGGAAGCCGATCAACTCGCGGACCGAATCGCAGTGATCGCAGGCGGACGCATTGTCGCATCCGGGACCGCGCAGGAGCTGAAGTCCCGTGTAGGCGGCGAGATGATCGAGCTGCGAGACGCCAATGAAGAAATCATAGCCGTCCATTCAACAGACGGCAGCATCCAAGACATTCGAAGGACGCTGAATGAACTGGCAGGCAAAGTTCCGCCGGACACAAGAATCAGCCTGCGCAAACCGACCATGGATGATGTATTCGTTACTTTAACAACAACAACAGAACTGGAGGCAGCAAAATGATAACAACCCGCCAGCCCCTTGCAAAGCAGACCTCGATCGGCGTGACAAACGCCGTCTTTATCGGCCGCAGCATCCGCCTTAGCCTGCGCAATACCGAAGCCCTCATTATGGCAATCATGCTTCCTGTCATGCTTATGCTTCTATTCACCTATGTATTCGGCGGCGCGATTGATCCCGGCGGTGATTATGTCAATTATGTCGTTCCCGGCATTATCCTGCTCTGTGCGGGTTTCGGTTCATCCAGTACGGCCGTAGACGTTGCTCAGGATATGACGAACGGGATCATCGACCGGTTTCGCACCATGCCG
This sequence comes from Paenibacillus solisilvae, assembly GCF_042656405.1. Taxonomy (NCBI): domain Bacteria; kingdom Bacillati; phylum Bacillota; class Bacilli; order Caryophanales; family Paenibacillaceae; genus Paenibacillus; species Paenibacillus solisilvae. The sequence goes on from NZ_JBHSOW010000097.1 coordinate 3,722, forward strand.
ATACGAAGCCTTAGCGTCATCACCGGTCATGTAGCAGCAAGTCTAGCCCGCAATTTGCTTGCAACAGGCGTGGTAATCGGCGTTGCTCTTCTTGTCGGCTTCCGCCCGAGCGCAGGCGTACTTGAATGGCTTGCCGCGATTGGTGTCATTACACTGTTTATTCTGGCTTTCACTTGGCTGTTCGCAGCAATCGGATTAGTCGCCGGCACTCCATCCGCAGCTTCGGGCTATGGTTTCATACTGCTCTTCCTTCCTTATCTGTCCAGTGCCTTCGTCCCGACGGATACGATGCCGGGCTGGCTGCAGGGCGTCGCGAACAATCAACCGATTACGCCGGTTATTGAAACGATCCGCGGCCTTCTCACCGGAACTACGATTCAGCACAGCGCTTGGTGGGCTATCGGCTGGTGCGCAGCCATTCTGCTTCTCGCATTCGTTTGGAGCCTCTCCACCTTCCGCCGGAAAGCAGGCCGAAGATAGAACCTTCTATACGCCAGGCAAACAAAAAAAGCACATCGATTCGCTTGTCAGCGAGCCGATGTGCTTTTTTGTCTCCATTTACGATATACGCTGTGATCAAACACAGCTGCGATTTTCCTTACTGATTTCTTTTCTGCTCCAGATATTGTTCGATTCCGTCCAATATGCGGTCCAGCCCAAACTCAAGATCGTTGACAATCGGATTCTCCGCTTCCTTCTCGCCTGCATAAATACCGGACATGACGATAGGATATAAATCCGGATACTGTTCAGGCTTCACGAGCAGCTTAAGCGCTGCGCTGTAAGGGAGACCGCTGAAGGCATCGGGGCCCGCACCCGCATTCACAGCTTTATTCATATCCGCCTTAATCAATCCGATGGAACGGCCATAACTGCTGAGAAGGAGCAAAATCGACATTTTCTCAAAATCATTCAACGGAAAAGAGCGCATATTCCGAAGCACCCAATCGATGAGCTTCAGAATATTAGGCGTAACCGGAACACCTGTGACCGGTATGTCACCGTACCAGGGATGCTTGACGAAGACATCCATGCATGCTCTTACATACTCCCGCATACCATCCCGCCAATCCTGATTCTCATCCTCAGGCGGGATCGGGATGTCGCATACTGCGTCCTGCATAAGCAGCAGCAGGTCATCTTTACTCGTAATGTATCGGTAGAGCGACATCGTCGTATATCCCAATGTTTGAGCGACACGGCTCATGGAAACGGCCGAGAGCCCATCCTGATCGGCAATTCCGACCGCGGCATCGACAATCTGCTTGATGCTCAGCTCGCCCTTGGGGCCTCGCTTTCCTTGTTTCACGATCCCCCAGCTTAATGCTGTGCCGCTCGGAAGATTTTGCAGCGTTTCATCATTCAGGCCATCGCGGTTATCCATTGCTTAATCCTCCATCATCATCCTCAACGAAATTGTTTATATCATAAACAGTATATCACAATTTACAATCGGAACAAACCGGCGCATCGCTGATCCTGCGCTGCTGATGCGGCAGTACTCATTCCCAATTGCAATACAAGAGTACGTTTTAATGAAGAATGTCATTAAATACGGAAGGGCATTAACTTGCTTCTTAGTTGGGGACCGAGTTAATATATATTTAATATATATAATTCAAATGAGGAATGGAATAATTCCATCGAATGCTTGATCATTAACGCGCGAGTACAAGCGATGGTTCGCGGAGAACAAATATTTAACCGGGATGATCGTGATTTAGGCCGGAAGATAAGGAAATATTCCAGATTTTTTCTTGATTTGAATTTTATATTGTACCTATTATACATGTATGATATATTTAGGCCGATTGTTACATATTGGAGGTGGAGATCTATAGATTGGACGGGATTCGCAAAAGCTTGATTAACCATGTTGATTTTACGCCAAGTCTCATTCTAATTAGCGTCAATTGCTTCGTACCCACTTCATGAAGTCAGGAGGTTGTCGCATGACTGCTGAGCAGTACCAAGGACTTAATGCACTATCTCAGCCCGGTGAATTCACAGAGCTTGACCGTTTCATGTTTGAATCCTGGGGTTATCTTGTCATACCGGGAGTATTGTCGGCTGACCAAGCGCAAGAATGTCTGGAGGCCGCGACCCGTCTCCACGAGAGAGCGGGGACTACGGGATGGGCCCAGGTGGGCCGAGGGTTCGAGACGGAGCAATCGCTGGACAACTTAATTGATCACCCGGCCGTGCTGCCGAAAGTAAGAGCCTTATATGGCGACCGTTTCATTCTTCAATCCGCATGGTGTACGAAGCAGCCGGCATTTGGAGGTCTGGGCGGCTGGCATCAAGACGGCTCAGGAGCCTATGATTTTAAGCAGCTGGCTTATCCAATTCCTTTACTGCAGCTGCGCGCTTCCTATCTGCTTACCGATCAATCCCTGCCGAGGATGGGTAATATGGAAATGATTCCGGGCAGCCATAGGGCCCAGGTGCCGCTCCCGGCTGACATTCGCCGCGACAAAGCCGATCTGCCGATTGGCCATGTCATTTGTGCACCGGCCGGCTCCGTACTGCTTTTCCATAACGCCGTATGGCATCGCACATATATTCATGACGGGGATTACGATCGTTATACCGCGCATTATATATACAGTCCGCCTTGGGTCCGGTTTTCCGACCGGTTTACAAACGACAAGGACTACTTGGAGCGTACCACGCCCGTACGCCGTTATTTGGCGGGTGAATACGAGCGGCCTGACGCGCCATTCGGCGCGGGGTACCCGGCGACGGTCTTTGATGATGAATCAAAGTAATCGCTGAATTTCATTTGAGAGACCTAATTATACAATCTTTTACCGATTGAAACTGACAGCTCCGCTTCCAGACACAACTTCATATTCAATACACACCGAACAATGACGTTACGACGCGCCGCCGATTCATTATCAACGTTATGGAGGGATACTCGAATGTTGAATGTCGCAATGATTAGCAAGTGGCATGTTCATGCCGAAGGGTACGCTAAACACCTGCAATCACTTGGAAGCGTAGACATTACGGCTGTATGGGATGAAGATATAGAGAGGGGACGGACTTGGGCGGCAGAGCTCGGAGCCGCATTCCATTCGGATCTGGATGCGCTGCTCCTAAGAGATGACGTGGATGCCGTCGTCATCAATGCGCCGACCAGCAGGCACGCCGAAGTGATGATTGCCGCCGCAAATGCGGGGAAGCATATTTTCACGGAGAAATCGATGGCGCTGACCGTTGCGGAATGCGATCAAATATCGGCGGCCGTGCAGAAGGCGGGCGTCAAGTTTTGTATTTCTTTTCCCGCCCGTACCAGACCCCATCACTTGCTTGCCAAGCAGCTGGTGGATGATGGATTGCTCGGGGCAATCACACTGCTGCGCATCCGGAACGGCCATGACGGAGCATTAAATAATTGGCTGCCTGAATACTGGTACGATGAGAAACAAGCAGGCGGAGGAGCCATGATGGATCTCGGATGCCATCCTATGTATCTGGCAAGCTGGCTGCTTGGACAACCGAAACGCATCACTTCCATGTTTAATTATTTTACAGGTCGGGCCGTTGAAGATAATGCGCAGTGCTCGATTGAGTTCGCCAATCATGCGGTAGCGCTGCTGGAAACAAGTCTGGTCACCTACCTGACGCCGCCGGCATTCGAGCTGTACGGTACCGAAGGGACATTGATCATCTCCGGGGATAACGTCAAATTCGCTTCCAAGCATGCGGATTCGCCTCTGCAGGGCTGGATTTCTCCCCGTCAGCTTCCAAAGGAGCAGCCGCTTCCGCTGACCCAATGGGTGAACGGCCTTCTGAACGATGGGCCGATGCCATTCGGTCTTGAGGACGGGACGAAGCTGACGGAGCTGCTGGAAACGGCTTATATCGCTCATCGCGAGAGAAGAACGGTTGATTTCAAACTGCCGGGAGGGAAATAATCGGATGCGGACAGTCAAGGTAGGAATCATTGGATGCGGAATGATTGCGAACGGCAAGCACATGCCAAGCTTGTCCAAGGTGGGCAATGTGGAAATGGTCGCTTTCTGCGATCTAATTGAGGAAAGAGCGCGTGAAGGCGCTGAGAAATACGGGGTGCCCGGAGCAAAGGTGTTTACGGATTACAAACAGCTGCTGGCCATGGAAGAGATTGAAGTGGTCCATGTGCTGACACCGAATATTTCTCATGCCGTCATTTCGATCGATGCGATGGAAGCAGGGAAGCACGTCATGTGCGAGAAACCGATGGCGAAGACCGGTGCCGAAGCGAAAGCGATGTACGAAGCTCACGTGCGCACCGGGAAGAAGCTGACGGTCGGCTACCAGAACCGAAGCAAAGCGCAGTCTCAGCTGCTGAAGAAGATGATCGTAAATGATGAACTGGGTGAAATTTATTATGCCAAAGCGGTTGCGACCAGACGCAGAGGCGTCCCCACATGGGGTGTGTTTCTGGATAAGGAGAAACAAGGCGGGGGGCCAATGATCGACATCGGTACCCATTCGCTTGATCTCATCCTTTGGCTCATGAACAATTATGAGCCTGAGAGCGTAGTGGGCAGCGTATTCCACAAATTGAAGGATACGGAAAATGCCGCAAACGAATGGGGTTCTTGGGATCCCAAGGAGTTTGAAGTGGAGGATTCCGCCTTTGGCTACGTGAAATTCAAAAACGGCGCCGTGGTATCGATTGAAACCAGCTGGGCGCTTAATGTCGCTAAGACTGACGGATCGTTTTTATGCGGCACCAAGGGCGGCGCTGATTTTAACGGCGGTCTGCGCATTAATGGCGAGAGGGACGGCAGCTTATTCTTGAACGTCATAGACGTGGATCGAAACGTACGAGAGTACTTCCGGGGAGAAAATATGACTGATTTCGAGTATGAGGCCAAGCAGTGGATCTACAGTATCGTGAATAACACGGAGCCGCTCGTGAAGCCCGAAGAGGCGATGGTTGTATCGGCTATTCTGGAAGCTGTTTATATCTCTGCTGAAACCGGGAAGCCTGTCTACTTCGATGAATCAAACGTTCCGGCAGCAGGGACTACGATTCGATAAAACAGCTGTGCCAAACCTAATGAATAAATAGACTGTCTCGAATCTTAACAACGCTACGTTGGAGATGAGCCGTTATCTACTATCTGAATGACTTGTTGGGTGTTCAGTATTCGCAGCTTACCTCCTGCACCGCGCGCAGATCTCATCGTGTGCTTGGCGATACGTATTGGCAGTCAACCGCATGATGCATTCACATCTATACTGGATGAATACAGTTATTTCGGACATTAGACGTTCAAACAGGCGCTATACTGGATGTTTACAGCTATTTCGGTACATTAGACGTTCAAACGAGCGCTATACTGGAAATATCCAGTTGTAAACGCCCAATTGAGCTCCAAAAGGATCAGTTGGGGCAATTTAACTGTATAAATTGAAGTATAGAGGCACTCCTAACTGGTTGGCAGTCGTTTTAACTGTACGAATGGACCTCTGTCAAGAAAGTGGACACCCACATAAGGCACTTAACGTGCTCGTTTGT